>JBKDZA010000266.1:0-10856 GCA_046308455.1 Fluviicola sp. | reverse complement strand
TTTAAGTGAGTATTGTTTTAAATACAACAGGAGAAGTTTCGGAGTAAATGTTTTCAATAGACTTGTTCTAGCTTCAGCATTATACCAATGGAATTAAAAAACTTGTGGCAAAGTTCCCGACAAGCATTAAAAATAATTTTTTATTTTTTCAGAAGTTTAAATGATTGGTTAATTAAGGTTAAAGATTTTCAAACATTTACAAGAGTGGTTTTTTAGAGATTTGCATCACTAGATGTGTAGTGATGCCCTTGTTGTGATTGGTATGTATAGTGGGTGATGGTCAAAAAGTTGATTTATTAAAAGTGAAATTTTTCACTCATTTGATTGTGTGAAATAGAAATCAATTAGATGTGTGGAAGAATAGTTGATTGCATCACTAGATATGTAGTGATGCCTGCCTACAGTCTAGCATTCAGCCCTGTATTGAAACTAAAGACACCAAACTTTAACGTTTCAACTGCGGCACCGCTGTGAAGGGCTTGGTCTCGACAATGCAATTTCGAGACGGAGCGAACAGCGACCCCGGAACATAGGGTAAGCCGCCCAAATTATTTATAAATCACCTATATATCAAATATTTCTTCCGAATCTCCATGAAAACATCCAATCCAGGTTTCCATGTCGCTCGAATCTCTTTTGCTGATTTACCCTCCAATAATTGCTTTCTCAATTCTGATGTCCCTGCCAAACGATCAAAAAATAAGCGCTGATCTATAAATGGAACACTGTCCTGCAACTGATCTCGCGCATTGATCAACCAAGATAGATTGATTTCGTACATGCGTTTCGACTGGATTTGTCTTAAATCATAACCATTACAGCTCCTATTTTGCCACAATGGATCCTTTGCTCCAGTTGTAGGCATGGGAATAAACTCAAAATTGGTTTTTCTAAAATTTGGATGTCCATACATTTCAAAAGGACGTTCTGTTCCCCTTCCAATACTTACTGTCGTTGCTTCGAAAAAACACAAACTCGGATACAGGGAAATCGCTACGTCTGAACGTAAATTCGGTGATGGTGCTATCGGTAATTCATACTTCATTTTGTGGGTATAATTCACACAAGGAACCACATATAAACGACAAACTAAATCTTTTTTCAACCAATGCTCACCATTAATCATCAATGCGTATTCTCCAATCGTCATACCGTAAACAATTGGAACTGGGTGCATTCCGATAAAAGAGGACAAATCATTTTCTCGAATTGGTCCGTCAACATAATGTGCATTTGGATTCGGTCGATCTAAAACAATCATCGGTTTTCCGTAATCAGCGCATGCCTCCATAACGTAATGCAAAGTCGAAATATAGGTGTAAAAACGAACTCCAACATCTTGAATGTCAAATAAAACGATGTCAACATCACTCATTTGATCCGCTTTTGGTTTTTTGTTGTTCCCATAAAGCGAAACAATTGAAACTCCAGTTTTCGGATCTTTGTGACTCCAAACGCGCTCACCTGCATCCGCTGTACCTCTAAAACCATGTTCTGGGGCAAAAACTTTTTGAATATTGATTCCCAACGATAATAGTGTATCTACTAAATGAACTCCATTAACACTTGAACTTTGATTGGCAACAATTGCAACTCGTTTTCCACGTAATGAATCCAAAAACAAATCCATTCGTTGATTAGCTAATTGTAATTCGGGAAATTTTCGTTCATCAATTGGAATAACATATTTGTCTTCGTCAATTGGTTCTCGAGTTATTTGAATATTCGTGTTGGTTTCATTAGGAATACTCCCAACAATTCCGATTTCAGGTTGCTTATTTCTTCCACATGAAAGAAGGAAAAATAAACAAATACTTTTAATCGCAAAAACCTTTATGTAACTTCGTAGCTTCAATGGGTACAAATTCGAATTTTACTTTTTTTATTGCTCGGAAACTTCAACAACAAAATGAAGGCCAAAAAGTAGCGCTTCCTATTACTAGAATTGCTATTTTTAGTATCATCCTTGCAATGGTTGTAAATACAATCACAATTGCAGTTGTTGACGGTTTCCAAACGGAAGTGAGCAACAAAGTTACTGGTTTTGGTTCACATATTTCCATTCAAAAGCTAGGTGAAAGCTCTATCATGGAATCTGAACCGATTCAAAAAAATAAAAACATTGAAAGTTTACTTCAAGGAGTTGACGATGTAACATCCTTGCAATCAGTTGCATATATTCCAGCGATGTTGCAATCGAGATCAAAAAATGACCAAAAAGAAATCCTTGGTGTTGTTTTAAAAGGTGTTGATAAAAATTATGATTGGGGATTTTTTAAAGATTACATCGTTGAAGGTACCTTGCCAAAATTCAAAGAAGAAAATTCAAATGAAATCTTAATTTCTAGACAAGTTGCTACAGATTTACACTACAACTTAAATGATACATTAAACGCTTATTTTGTTAAGAAAACGCCCATCCAACGTCAATTTAAAATTGTTGGGATTTATGAAACAGGCTTAGAAGATTTTGATCGAAAAATCACTTTTGTCTATTTACCTCAAGTGCAACAATTAAATAGTTGGGGAATTCAATCTCAAATAACGATTGATGATACTTTATACAATGGAACAATAATAGTTCGAGCAGATGTACAAGGAGGAAATGGAAATCTTCGTTACGATTGGGGCGATGGTTGGGAGCGAACTCCAGGTTTTAACGCACTGATCAAAAATGACACAACAATTCGATTAATAGTTTCGGATTACATTCAAAATATCGATGAACCGCTCAATGTATTGGATCAAACAGGAGTGGAAAGTTCAATTCCAGACACCTGTTATTTGTCTATCAAACGGAAAAACATGACTCAACTTGTTTATCATCCAAAGGTAAATAGTGAAGGTGAAATAAATAAAAAAGCGCTTGATGACGAAGGGTTTCATTACTTAATTAAAACTGATATCGGGGATTTAGAAGTGGAATCATTTCCGGGTAAAGGTTCGTTCTCAAATTACATAAGCGCATATGAGGTTGGAGTGGAGGATTTTGATCAGTTAGATGAGGTCAAGAAAAAAGTAAAAAAAATGGTCGAATTGAATCCTGACTTTCAACAACAAGTGAGTGTTTCTTCCATCAAAGAAAATGAAGCGGAATTGTTTACGTGGCTCGATTTCCTCGACTATAATTTATTTATTGTTGTTCTATTAATGCTCGTGATTGGAGTTGTAAACATGGGCTCTGCGTTATTGGTAATCATAATGGTTAGAACAAATTTTATCGGTTTGATGAAATCAATGGGAGCAACAAATTGGACGATCCGAAAAATATTTATTGTATATGTTGGTCGATTGATTGTTGTAGGAATGTTTTGGGGAAATTTGATTGGAATTGGTCTATGCTTTATTCAAGATCAGTTTAATATTCTTCCATTAGATCCAAAAGTTTATTACCTCAACGCTGTTCCAATCTCTATGAATTGGTTCTATTTTTTAGTGTTGAATTTGATTACTTTATTTGTATGTATCCTCGTTTTGTTGATTCCTTCTATATTGATTGCGCGAATTTCTCCCGCTAAATCAATAAAAATGGACTAAAACTAAAAAGTGGTCAAAAATACAATCTTTAACCGTTACTATGTTTAATTTTGTAACATGCAATTTATAAAGAATATCAAAAGTTTTGCTTTAGTTTTTTGTTTGATAGTACTTATTTCAAATACTACTTTCGCGCAAAGAAACATTAAAGATTCTATTATTGGAACTCCGTGGATTTCCGTGCATTATGGTTTAAATTGGACGGATAAAGATTTGTCAGAAAAATTCGGTTTGCTGAATCATATTGGAGGAACCATAGCATACAAAACAAATAAAAATTATGTTTGGGGAATTGATGGAAGTTTTATTTTTGGAAATCAAGTGAAACTACCAAATTTACTTTCAAACTTAACAGATAGCTACGGAAATATAATCGACGAAAATGGAACTATTGCAGAAATTTTTGTAAATGCAAGAGGATTTAACACGAATGTTATAGTCGGTAAAGTTTTCCCGGTTTCTTTTTCAAATGAAAATTCTGGAATTTATACAAATTTTGGTATTGGCTATGTTCAACATAAAATTCGTGTAGAAACTCCAAATAACTATGTTCCTCTAATTGAAACGAAGTATAGAAAGGGATATGATCGTTATACAACTGGATTAAATTTTCATCAATTCTTAGGATATGCATTCCTTTCAAATAATGGTCTGGTCAATTTTTACGGAGGGTTTTACATGCAAGAAGGGTTTACAAAAAATAGACGTGAGGTTTTCTTTGATCAACCAGATATTCCAGTTTCTTCTGAAACAATGATTGAAATCCAATATGGTTTCCGTGTAGGTTGGTTTATTCCGATTTACAGAAGAAAACCGAAAGAGTTTTACTTCGACTAATGCGTGTTTTTTATGGTTTAGGGGTTCGAATAATGTATGCACTAATGTGGTGTGTTCATTTTTTTCATCCAAAAGCTAAAAAATGGATTTTAGGACGAAAAACAGTCATTCCATCACTTTCAAAAGATAAAGTTGTTTATTGGTTTCATTGTGCTTCTCTAGGTGAGTTCGATCAAGGTCTTCCAATAATGAATAAACTCAAAGAAAAGAATCCATCTATTTTTTTAGTTGTTACTTTTTTTAGTCCTTCTGGAATGGATAATTTTCACAAAAGAGACCACAAAGCGGATTTAGTTTTGTATTTACCACTTGATACAAAGAGTAAAGCACAAAATTTTATTGATAGAATTCATCCTGAAAAAGTGTTTTTTGTGAAATACGAGTTTTGGTACAACCATTTAAAAGCTGCAAGAAGATCTGGAGCTAAGATTTATGGAGTTTCATCGTTATTTCGTCCAAGTCACCGCTTTTTTAAATGGTATGGAGGGTTTTTTAGAAAAGCTTTGGCACTTTTTGATCACTTCTTTTGTCAAGATCAACGTTCATTGGATTTATTGAAATCAATTGGGATTTCTCAAGCTTCAGTTACTGGTGATTCACGATACGATCGAATGCTAGCCGTAAAAGAAAAAAACGAACCAAACATAAAAATCGAATCGTTTATTGGACAAGAAAAAGTTCTACTACTTGGAAGTTCTTGGCCTGTGGAAGAGGAATTGTTTAAAGAAGCAATTACATCGATTCAAAACGAGTGGAAAATAATCATCGCTCCACACGATATTTCTGAAAATCACATTCAATCTATTGAGAGACTTTACACGAATTTAACGACTAGATATACGCAAGAAATTGATGTCAACAAAAGCATTTTAATTGTAGATACAATTGGACAATTAACGAGTGCATACCGCTACGCAACTGTGGCATATGTTGGTGGAGGTTTTACAGGTAAATTACACAACATCCTTGAACCTGGAGCTTTTGGTGTGCCTGTTTTAATTGGGCCAAAACACGAGCGTTTTCCGGAGGCCGAATTATTTCTCAGTAGAAAATGTGCAAGTATTGTGACAAATGCTGAGATATTTAAATCTCAACTTGCAATTATGTTCTTAGAAAAGGAAATAATTTCTAAAGAATTATCAGCAATTTTCAATGAAAACTCAGGAACTGCCACAAAAATCTGCGCTTCAATAGATTAGTTGTTTCAAAATTCTTCCTCAGCAACAAACTTTTCAATTATCCGCGTCAATTGAGTGCCTAAATAATACGGTATGTTTAAAAGTTTAAATTCTTTACCTTTAATTGTTTTATGATTTTCCACACAGAACTCTCCACCATAAACGCGTATTGCAAATGGATGATTTGTTGCGTCAATGTATTGTAAAAGCGATTTTAATTTTCCGATTTTTCCCGATTTAACTTCAATTGGGATTAATAAATCTTTGTATTGAAAAATTAGATCTACTTCTGCTGAAGATTGTGTTTTTTCTCTTACCCAAAATGGAGGAATTTCCTCGCCAAATGAATGAAGAGAAATGATTTCTTGTATAAACATATGTGGAACTATTCTTCCTTTATACGAATCACTTAAATCTTTTACTCCAATCATACTTGATTGAATGTTGAGTTCGTTATTTAATAATCCTGTATCAAGGAATTGCATGCGAGGTGTTTTCTTAAAATCACGGTGCAAAGGAATAGCAGTTTCTACTGTTGGAAATACAAGCTGTATAATTTTCGCATCATGTAAATTTCGAAAAGCCTCTCCAACTTCACGCGATTTATAATTAGAATTCCCAAAGTTTTGAAATTTTACTCGCTCATCGATATATTCATGCGCAACAGACATAATATGACGAATAATCTTCGCATCTGTTGCGTTTTTCGCATATTTACTGACATCACGTTTATACGTTTTCCAAATGCTATTATAGGTTTGTAAACAATCAGAAATTTGTCCGTTTTTAGCATATTTCATAACAACCTCAGGCATTCCTCCAATTATTATATAACGGTGAAAAGCTTCCATTAATGCTTGATGACTAATTCTATTTCGAGGAAATTCATTTAAAGCATTTAAAAGATATTGATCTTGCGTTGCCTCTAAAAATTCAGTAAAATTGAAAGGATAAAGATGAAGGTATTCAACTCTGCCTACTGGTAAGTTTTCTCCTGAATTAAGTGCTTGTTCCAAAAGTGAACCAGCTGCAATTACAGATAAATTTGGAAAAAATTCATAGAAATAACGAAGCATATTTAATGCTTCTTTTGACTCCTGAATTTCATCAATAAAAAGTAAACAGTTTTCTAAATCACTTGAATTAATACGAAACTTCACGAGTATAGCTTCGATTAATTCACGAGGATCTGCATATTTTTTAAAAAAATAGATATCATTAGGCAACTCTAAGTTTAGTGAAATATAGTGTTGAAATTCTTTAGAAAACTCTTTTACCAATGTTGTTTTACCAACTTGACGAGCACCTCTTAGTACTAAAGGTTTCTTTCCTTCACGTAATCTCCAGTTTATTAGCTGTTTATATATGTATCTGTTGGTTGTCAATTTTAAACATTTTGTTACAAAACAAAGGTAATAAATTTATCTTTATGTTACAAAACAAAGGTAAAAAATTAAATAACTTGTAACAAAACAAGGGTAAATAACACACCTTCGTGTTACAAAACAAGGGTAAAACACCTATTGTTATGTAACAAAACAAAGGTAAATAAACCAATATTATGTCACAAAACAAGGGTAAAAATCATGTATTCTTGTCGTAAAACAAGGGTGAAATCAAGCGCGATTCCCTTAGAAGTTCGGACTTAAATCGTGTGTTTTGTAGAAATCATCGATGAATTTTACAGCCTCTTCAGCAGTGTCAACTACATGTAAATACTTCATGTCATCGGCAGAAATGTTGTGTTCTTTTTCTAACATAACTTGTTTTACCCATTCAACCAAACCATCCCAATAAGAATGTCCGATTAAAACAACAGGACGTTTATTTATTTTCTTCGTTTGAATTAATGTGATCGCTTCAAACATTTCGTCCAATGTTCCAAATCCACCTGGCATAATGACAAATCCTTGAGAATATTTCACGAAAATTACTTTTCGAACAAAGAAATAATCGAAATTCAAGTTGTGCTCTGCATCGATGAATGGATTGAAGTGTTGCTCAAATGGTAATTCAATATTCAATCCAACAGATTTTCCACCACCTTGTTTGGCACCTTTGTTTCCAGCTTCCATGATTCCAGGACCACCGCCAGTAATAACACCATAACCAGCTTGAGCTAATTTTGCACCGATTTCAACTGCCAATTCGTAATAAGGATTTTCTTCCTTTGTTCTCGCTGAACCAAAAATTGAAATACATGGACCAATTCGAGCCATTCGTTCATATCCTTCAACAAATTCAGACATGATTTTGAAAATTGCCCAGCTATCATTTGTTTTTATTTCATTCCAATCTTTACGAATTGCGTTCATTCTTTTTACTATTTGTGTCAAACCTGAGTTCGATTATTAAAACAATGTCAAAATTAATTGAATGGTTTGGTTACAAGGCAGATTTTAAAAGGGATAGCGAGCTATCGTGTTAAAATCTAACGATGGAAACAAAACGTTCAATTGATAATCAATACCAAGATTTCATCACTAAATAGTAATCTACTTCACTTTTTCGCATCGAAATATCTAGATATTCCGAATTGAAAAAGTTCGTGTCTCACTATTTGTTGATGTTTTGACAAAGTTTTAAAACCGAACTCAGGTTTCAATTATAAGTGACTAAAATACTGTAAAGATTTTGACTGTCATTCATTAAAAATGAATTTTATTGACAAATAAATGTGTAGAGTTAAAGTATAAGGATTTAGTACAATGTACCAGATTTGCTAGAACTTTGCAAAAGTCAATTTACAAAGAATAATGAGGCACGATGAAAATTTTATCGTAGAGTTATCGTTAAGATAATGAGTAGATGAAATTTTCGAGAACGAAGTTATTCAAAGTAAAGTGGCTTTATTTTCAAAACTTTGAAACGGTCTTTATTTCTATTTTTTAGTTCGTGGAATTCGATATGCGATGCTATACATAGTCGTACTAGCAAATGGTGCTCCGTGATAACGGTAATTCGTGATTTTAAAACACATTGCTCCAACTTGAAAAGAAATGTATGAACCTCCCAAAAATCCTGCTTTTGCCTTACTTGGATCAATGAATTTCTCTTTTGCTCGTCCTTGATCTGCTATCAATTTAAATGCATAATCTGCTTCACTTGTTGGATTATTAAACTCTTGTCCCCATGCGAAATGTCCACCAACTAAAAAACCAGCAGTGATTCCGAAAAAAGAAGTTGCTTCACCTTTATCTACGGCAATTCCAAAAGGAACCAAAGCCAAAGAAGTAATATCAACACCAAAATTCATGTAGGCATTAAATACATTTACTGTTCCTTGTCCATTCGTTTCTGAACGATTTAATTTGTAATAATATTTACCTTCGTCGTCGTTCTTTTCTTTCAATTCACCACCATGACCTACTTTTCCTCCTTCAAAACAAAATCCAAGGTCTAAACTTGACGATCTTCCTTCTAAAACTAAACCGTAAAGTCGACTTGTTGGAATATATGGCGATCTTTTTTGACTCATAAAACTCACTTTTGGACCAACTCCCACATGTGTTCCGATGTCTTGAACGCCCATTTTAAAATTGCTCACATGTACATCAGCTGTTGTATAAGTTGTGTAGTAAGAAACACTTGATCCGTCCGAATTGTAGCGTGTTCCATTATATGTTTCTGTCGTTTGAATATTGGATAAACTAACCGATGATGCATTCACTGAAACCAATTGAGGCAAGTATTTCCATTTCAAAGCATCCAAACGGAAAGTAATCGAAGGGTAAAATCCAATTCCTTTGTAATAGTCAGAATTTTGTCCAATCGACATGCCAATGCGTGAATTTAAGTTTAACTCTATTGAACCATATGGAATACGAATGCGGTAACCAGGATTAATTCCTAAATACCAAATTTGAGAAGTGTTTTTTAAGTTGTAAGCTCCTTCATTTGTCATATTAAATGCTCCAATTTCGGCAGCAAGTACAGGATGTCCACGAAAAGTTTTCGCAGGCGATTTTTGTGCGCCAAATGTCAGGAATTTGATTGGTGCATTGACTCCAACTGAAAATTGATAGCCAAATTCACGTGTATTGACATATTCTGTGCCTGTAAAACCATAAGGTATAGTTCCATTTAACTGATTAGTGCCCAAACCAAACTTGAATTGTAAAATGTCACTTAAAATATCTACGCCAATCCAAGGACGATCGTAAGTTGCAATTGTACTTAAGTTCGGTTTGAATAATGAGATTCCAATTCCACCATGATTCAAGTCCAATCGGTGTTGATTTTTTTTGAATTCTTGTCTCATTTCAGGTGTAACAACTGGTTTTCTCAGGCTGTCTTGAGCAAAATTGAATAAACAATTTAGAATGAATGAAAGAAATAATAGTGTTTTCATGCGCTATTTTTTAACAAAAATAGAATGTTCGATGAGTTAAAAAAATAATTCAAATGAAGTATTTTAAATTTTTGTCCAAGTAATTTTTTGCGTAGTGAAAATTTCCGTCTCAAAAATGTGTTCCGTTTTCTGAAATCCGTTTTTCAAGTAAAAATCGAGTGGAAGCGGGTAGGGCGTTCCATCGGAACGAAGTGAATCATTTTTAATAACAACCCAACCATTTAAAAATGACTCTTTCAGTTTCATCTGTTGCAATAATTCTTTTCCGAAACCTTTTCCTTGAAAATTACGATCAATAATTAACGCAAACCATCGTTCTTTTTCTCGGTCAAATGTAACGCCCCAAGCAACGATTGAATCATTTTCAAGGACTAAAAAATGTGTTGGATTTTCCAACGAAGACAAATAGTTTTCAAAACTCTCAATAGTTGCATGAGCAATAGAAAGAGGATATTCGTTGTTCCAAATTACACGGATTTGTTCCTTTATTTCAGGAGTAAGTTGAACTTTACTTTGGATGAACATTCTTTAATTTTAAAGTATTAAAATGATGTTAGCAAATTATAAATCTTCGATGCTTTTAGCTAGCATTGTTTTTTTTCGATTCAAGGTAATAAAAGAAGAAATTATAACCAAAGTACTTCCGAAAATCATTAGAAAATAAAAATAATAAGGTAATGAACCACAAGGTCTGCCCCAACCAGCTAGTGACAAAAATCTGTAAACTATTAATGTTAAAAACATCAAAACAACTAAAATCAAAGAAATATAAATGTAGGATCTTTCAAAGCGAAGTAATGAAATAAATAAAATAATTGTTGTAAAAACTAAACAAGAGTAATAATCAAAATTTTCAAATCCGTAAACATATAAGTAAGTTACATCACCTTTTATATCAACATCATAGCAAGCCTTGATGACAGGGAGAAACGAACAAATTGAAAAAGAAATAA
>JBKDZA010000265.1:0-3466 GCA_046308455.1 Fluviicola sp. | reverse complement strand
GAAACTATCTCACCCAATTTTTTACCCGCTTCAATTAATTGATCTGTCGTTGAACTTGCATTCGACAATGTTTCCGTATGAATCGCTTTTTCGTCCTCCAATTTCTCTAATTCCTTTTCCAAGGTTTCGAATTCATGTTTTTCTTTGAACGATAATTTGCGCTTTTCAATTGGTTTTTCTACTGCTTTCTCAGACGAATCAAAGGTGTCAAGCACTTTTACGACTTCCACTTTTTCTTCTTTCTTCGCTTCAGCCTTGTCTTTTTTACCTTCACCAATTTGCTTGCGGTAAGCTGTGTAATTTCCAATTATATCTTTGATTTTACCTTCGCCTTCAAACACAAACAAATGATCCACCATTTTGTCCATGAAATAACGGTCGTGTGAAACAACAATCAAACAACCTTCAAACGAACGTAAATAATCCTCTAAAACACTCATTACGAAGATGTCCAAATCGTTTGTTGGCTCATCTAAAATCAGGAAATTCGGATTTGACATTAAAACCGTCATCAATTTCAAACGGCGTTTTTCTCCCCCACTTAACTTGTGAACGAAATTGTAATGCATCGAACGTGGAAACAAGAATTTCTCTAAGAATTGTGCAGCTGACATTTGTCGACCTTTTTCCAAAGGAATAAATTCTGCAATGTCCTTAATTACATCAATCACTTTTTTGTCGTCACTTACTTTGATTAAATCCTGGCTGTAATAACCAAAGACAACCGTTTCACCTGTAACAACTTTACCACGATCAACTTCTTCGCGACCTTGAATTGTATTTAAAAATGTAGATTTTCCAGTACCGTTATTTCCAACAATCCCCAAACGTTCTTTCCTCTGAAAATTGTATGAAAAATTATCTAAAATAACTTTATCTCCGTAAGCCTTTCCGATCTTGTGTAATTCCAAGATTTTAGAACCTAAGCGTTCCATTTTCACTGGCAAGTCCATTTCATCGTCATCGATACGTTGAGAGGCTACTTTCTTTAAATCTTGAAAACTGTCAACACGTGCTTTTTGTTTTGTTCCACGCGCTTTTGGTTGACGACGAATCCAATCTAATTCTTTCTTAAAAGTATTACGCGCCTTGTCAATTGTTGATTGCAATTGATCTTGACGCTCAGCTTTTTTCTCCAAATAATACGAGAAATTACCTTTGTATTTGTAGATTGTTTTGTCTTCTAATTCAAAAATTGTATCACACACCACCTCTAAGAAATAGCGGTCGTGAGTTACCATCAAAATCGTTGATTTGGATTTCGATAAATATTCCTCTAACCACTCAATCATGTCTAAATCAAGGTGATTCGTTGGCTCATCTAAAATCAAAAAATCAGCTTCTGCAACTAACACTTGAGCAAGAGCTACACGTTTCTTTTGTCCACCTGAAAGTGAAGAAATTTTTGCTTCTGTATTGTCTAATTTTAAAACTGAAAGTATTTGGTTGACACGTACTTCTACTTCCCAGGCATTTAATTCGGATAATTTCTCGTAACAATCATTGATTGCAGCTTCATCATTGGCTTTCATTGCCATGTTGTATTGCTTTACAATCTGTAATTCAGGCAAATCGTGGTCAAAAACCGCTTCTAAAACAGTTAAATTTTCATTCAACAATTCTGTTTGTTGCATAAAAGCGATTCGCAAATCATTTCTGTAAACAACTCGACCAGAATCAAGGGGTTCAATGTTCATCAAACAACGTAAAAGTGTTGTTTTACCATTTCCGTTTTTAGCTACAATTGCAACTTTATCGCCTTGATCGATTCCGAATGAAACGTCTCCAAAAATTAAGCGATCGCCATAAGATTTGGCGATATTTTCTACTGATAAATAGTTCATATTATCTTAAGCGGTTCAAAGAGTCGACCAACTTTTTATCTTTGCGAACCAAGCGCAAACCTTGCATTACGAAGAAAATAGACACCCCGAAAACGTAAACTGGCCAATCGAGTGAAGTTTCTTTTATTTTTTGACCTTTAAAAGCCATTTCTTCAGCATTTGCATTCATACCAATGTACATCCACGCTAATGAAAACAATATAAATACAAAAACTATCCATGAAAGGAAGATTTGTCTTTGTCTATTTTTATAGGAAAAAATAACCAACTGCAATATTAAAACCGCAATAATGATTAATAAGTAAAATTGATTTTGAAAAATTGGTTTGTCGTTTTGAATTGTTTCGAAAGCATTTCCAATTGCTAAGCCTTTGTCACTTTGAATTTCATAAATTGTAAATCCAAAAATTGGGACTAAAACTAACACTGTTGCGATGAAAAAATACAAAGTTTGTAATCGTTGAAGCATACCTTAATTATTTGTGCAAAATTAATCTTTTTTGTTCAGTTTCAAGTCTAAATTTCTAAATCTATCTGAATGATGATGGGAATATTGTATAAATACAATTGAATCAACCTCATTCCATTTTAAATCTGGATAAATTGGAATTGAAATACGGTTCCATTCATTTTCTTTTTCAATCAAACAACCATATGAATATTGGTTTTTCTTGATTTCCTTACCGTTTTTAAAGAAATATTCATGTAATTCTAAAAATTCATCTCTGATTGTAAAATGGACATCAAAGGAGTAATTTCCAACAATTTTTCGATCTAAAGTAGAATCTGAAAACACTTTAAATACAGGTAGATACATCTGACCTTCATACCAATTGTAAACTTTATCTTTTTTGTCGAAACCAAATTTTCTCAAAACTGAAGACTGAAATAATTTTTCGTTTGCATATTGATTTGGAATGGAGTCTAATTTAAAGTACTGTGAATAAATGTAACGATTTTCCGTATGTAAAAATGACCGTTTAAAATGTTCATCTGAATACAATTCATAGGTTAATATACTGTTCTTATACTGATATTCCATGATTGCATACACATTTATACTCAATCCTAAAAAAGCAATATAAGCAAGCTTTAACCATTTATTTGATGCATCAAACAAGTATGCTGCTGGAAGGAAATAAATCGGAAAATAATCGACTAATGCGCGCATTCCAAAAGCTCCTCCATACCACCACGACCACCACGATGCCATTAAATACAATGTCACTGAAAACGTCAATCCAACGCCATAAAACATCCTTCTATTCTTGAAAAACAAATAGACCAATCCTATTGCAGCCAAACCAAAAATCCAACAATAGATTAACAGTCCACGATTAAAACCAAGTAATAATTCATAGATGTAAGGTGAACTTAAAAACTTGAACGACTCACCTTCATAGATATTATATCCAAATTTCCCAGTTTGCTCATAAATATTTATGAATTGAATTGAAATAACAGCAAGAAAGAGCAAAAACACAAGGAAGATTCTTTTGTTTTTTAGATCTGATACAAATGCTGAAACAAAATCTTTCGATGAAACCATAAATGGAATCAACAAGCAAATAAGCAAATTTGTAGGTCTTATTATGAAACAAAGTCCTAAAAATAATGCTGTG
>JBKDZA010000264.1:0-8659 GCA_046308455.1 Fluviicola sp. | reverse complement strand
CTTCTTGCGCATATTCGTTGTATTTTTCGCTAATTGGTAATATGGAAACTTGATCAGTTGTTAACCAAAGTGGGAAATCTCCCGCACAATGTTCTAGTAAAACCGCCACAAAACGCTCCATCGAACCAAAAGGCGCTCTGTGAATCATCACAGGACGGTGTTTTTGATTATCTGCTCCAGTATATTCTAATTCGAAACGTTCTGGTAAATTATAATCTACTTGAATTGTTCCTAATTGCCACTCACGTCCCAATGCATCTTGAACCATGAAATCCAATTTTGGACCATAGAAAGCTGCCTCACCATATTCAACGATTGTAGGAAGATTTTTCTCTGCTGCAGCTTCAATAATTGCACTTTCAGCTTTCTCCCAGTTTTCATCTGAACCGATGTATTTTGAAGGATTATTTGGATCACGCAATGATACTTGTGCTTTGAAATTCTCAAAGCTCAATGTTTTGAAAATATATAAAACTAAATCAATTACTTTTTTGAATTCTTCTTTTACTTGATCTTGCATACAGAAAATGTGTGCATCATCTTGTGTAAATCCACGAACACGTGTTAAACCATGTAACTCACCTGATTGTTCATAACGGTAAACAGTACCAAACTCAGCAAAACGAGCTGGTAAATCTTTGTATGAACGTGGTTTTGACTTGAATATCTCACAGTGATGCGGACAATTCATTGGTTTCAATAAGAATTCTTCATCTGGATCTGGCGTTTTAATTGCCTGAAATGAATCTGCTCCATATTTCTCGTAATGTCCAGAAGTGATATACAATTCCTTATTTCCGATATGTGGAGTGATTACTTGTTCGTAACCCGCTTTTTTCTGTGCTTTCTTTAAGAAGTTTTCTAAACGCTCACGCAAAGCAGCACCTTTAGGTAACCACAATGGTAAACCTTGTCCAACTTTTTGAGAGAAAGTAAACAATTCTAATTCTTTACCAACTTTACGGTGATCACGTCTTTTTGCTTCCTCTACTCGTTCTAAATACTCAGTTAACTCAGCTTGTTTTGGGAATGTAATTCCGTAAATACGCGTTAATTGTTTATTTTTTTCGTCACCTCTCCAGTAAGCTCCAGCTATTGCAGTTAATTTAATCGCCTTGATGAATCCTGTATCTGGAATATGAGGTCCACGACATAAATCCGTGAAATTTCCTTGTGTATAAAAAGTAATTGAACCATCAGGTAAATCCTGAATTAATTCCAATTTATATGGATCTTCCTTTTCAGTAAAATAGGCTAATGCATCCGCTTTACTTACTTCTTTACGAATGAATTGATTTTTTTGACGTGCCAATTCTTTCATTTTCTCTTCAACCTTAGCAAGATCTTCTTCTTTGATTGAATAATCCATGAAATCGACATCATAGTAATAACCATTAGCTACTGGAGGACCAATTGCCAACTTAATACCAGGATAAAAGAACTCAAGAGCTTCCGCCATTAAATGCGCTGAAGAGTGCCACATGGTCGATTTTCCTTCTGCATCGTTCCACGTCAATAATTGTAAACGTGAATCAGTTAAAATTGGACGAGTTGCATCCACAACCTCATCGTTTACTTTAGCAGCCAGTACATTTCTCGCCAAACCTTCAGAAATGCTAAGAGCAACATCTAATGCTGTTGCTCCTGCGTTGTATTGTCTAACTGATCCGTCTGGAAGAGTTATATTAATCATAAAATTATTTTTTTGTTAGTTTAACTTTAAAAAGGAATTGAGTTTTAAATACTTACTAAATTCTTATTAAATCAAACTAGATTTTTTCTTTGCAAATATAGTACTATTAAGATTTGTTACCATATACAAGAACAACTGCTTCTTTAGAAGCACCTGATTTACTTGATCCGATTACATAATCAATATGTACATTTTTCAAACGATCAATTTCCGGAACTTTTTTACGGTAGATTTCATTCAAATCAGTTGAAGAAATTTTAAAGTTTGTTCCTTGAACGTTTTTGTATTCTTTAATCAAAACACGTTTTTTCATGTCAGAAGCTGCATCATATAACTTAATTGTCAATGGAGCAGAAACTTTCTTAGCAGAAATCGCTATTTGATATTCATTTTTCAAAAACATGAATAACTCAACATTTTTTGTTTGTTTTTCACCTTTAGTATTATAGTACGTTACTTTTGAACCTTCGTAACGACATTCTTTTATTAAATCTTTACATTCTTGTTTAAGAGTGTTGATTTCAGCATCAAATGCATTGTCTTCTCCTCGTGCACTCATCAATAACACGAAAGAAAAAAATAAAATTGAAAGAGCGGTAATTTTTTTCATAACTTGATTATTTAGATGGTGATACAACATTATTTCTTAAAGTAGTGATTTTCTCAGCTAATTTATCAAATTCTTCTTTTGATAATTGTGGAACTTCCGTGTTAACATTTCCACCAACAGCTTTTACAGAAGCAAAACCTTGGTAAGTTGTCAATACACCTTCGTATTTAGCGATTAAATCATTCAAACGAGCATCATCTTTCACAGGATTTGCTTTCAAACCAATGATGATATTTTTTAACAAGCTCATTTGCTCAACAATAGCTAAACCAATGTCTTCTTTCGTTCTAGCATTATCAATACCTAAATACATTCCTTCGATCCAAGCACCAGCAAATTGAACAGCTGCTAAGTAACGTAAATCATTATCTTCCATGTAAATATCAGAACGTTCTTGGATTTCATAAATCAAGTTTTCCAATTCACCTGGATTACCTAAATTTTTATCGAAACGATTGATCAAATCTTTATCAGCAAAAACACTTTCTAAACCTACAGAATTTCCTAATTTTTGGATAACTGTCAAATAGTTTCTCGCTTCTTGTGACTTGTTATTGATAGCACAATAAGCTAAATCAGTTGAGTAAACTCCAAGATTCACCAATTGGTCAATTTTTTTCGAATATTTACTTTCGTTCGTTGTTGGATTTGCTTTTCCAGCAACATACGGTAAACCAGATTCTTTTAATTGTGAAGCCAATGTAATTGGTTGTGGTAAAATGAAATCCACTTCTTCCGACTCATCTGTCGAAGTTTCGTTTGTGTTTTCAATTTCGTCTTTTACTTCTTCAGAACTTCCTCCACAAGCTGAAAGTAGCATCGAAGCAGTAAATACAGGAATGATAAATTTTCTATGCACTGACATAAATTTTTAAAATTAGTTGTGTAAAGAAACAAATTATTTTTCATTTGACAATTTCGTCTAAGTTTTTTTTATTTTTATCGAAGTGAATGACAAGCAATTAATCCACACATTATTGATTCCAACAATCGGACTGGTTTTTGGAATTGGTTGCACCTATCAGTTATTTAACCTAGGTTTTACAGATCATTTCAATCTTGTTCTTTTAAGTTTAATTCTAGCAGTTGCACTTTATTTTATACAACTTAAAAACAAACTCTTTTTCCGTAATGCTTTTGTAGGATTTTTGTTTTTCACTCTTGGTACTTTTGTTTTCACATTAAATGATTACAGAATTTATTCGAGTGATATAGATTCCAACGAAACGATTTATTTAGCAAAAGTTGAAGCTGTGAAACCTAAAAGTGAAAAAGGTCAACTTATTCAAGTATCAATTCAAGCAAAAAAACTAAGTAATGACTGGAGAGAACTTAAAAATGTTCGTGCAAACTTATTTATTTATCAAGCAGAGAAAAATTTTGAACCCGATCAAACACTTTTAATTAAATGTCGTCTTGAAAACTTGAAAGAGTCCGTTAATCCTGGCGCATTCGATTCAAAGTTTTACAACACAACTCAAGGAGTACTTTATACTGGCTTTGTTCCAAGTGGATGCCTTGAAGAACTCAAGCATGAAAAATCAAGCACTTATTATTTCTGGAAGAGTCGCGAGTTTTTTAAATCAAAAATTCAATCCGTACTTCCAAAAGCTGAGGAAGGAGTTGCCGTAGCTTTACTTTTAGGCGACAAATCACTGTTAGAAGATTCAGTTATTTCTGCATTTACTAATACTGGAACCATGCACGTTTTAGCTGTTTCAGGTATGCATGTTGGAATTATACTGTTGATTTTATTGTTTATTCTTGAACGCTTTTCTAAATACATTAATAGAAAACAGGCACTAATAATTGCACTTGTGCTCATTTGGATGTATGGCTTTTTAGCTGGTGGTTCTGCCGCTGTGATGCGTTCAATTGTCATGTTTACCATCATAAGTTCTGCACAATTACTCAATCGACCAAGTTCAAATTTGAATAATTTATTCTTATCTGCAATTCTACTTTTACTTTGGAATCCTTGGTATTTGTTTGATTTAGGTTTTCAGTTATCATACGCAGCAATGATTGGTTTGTTTTTGTTTACTGAACCACTTGAAAAAAGTCTTCCTATTAAAAATAAAGCTTTAAAATGGTTGTGGAGCGGAACTTGTGCTGGAGTTGCTGCAACTATTTGTACAACACCTTTTATACTTTATTGGTTTCACCAATTCCCAAATTACTTTATCCTTTCAAATTTTGGAATTTTGATTCTTGGATTTCCTTTACTATTGTTTGGTTTCATTTTACTCATCAGCCCTTTCATTCCTTTTTTATTCAAAATAACTGCTTTTATTTTAGGAATAGTGATTTATGTACTAATTGTTTGGGTGGAACAAATTGACAAAATCCCTGGTGCCATTTCAAATGGATTTCAATTAACTTGGATTGAATTGTCACTTGGAATACTTTGCATTGTTTTGTGGTTGATTTATATCCGAAAAAAAGTTTATTTAATTCCAACTGGAATTTTGACGCTAACTTTTATAGCTTTACTTTCAATCAATCGGTTTGAGTCAGAATTTTCAAATAAATGCATTGTTTTAGAACACGAAAGTTTACAATTAATTGTTACAAGTAAAAACAAAGCTTATTCATTCTATGAGGTTGAAGAAAACAAACCAGTCCAAAAATATGACACTTTATTTAGAAGTAACTTTGAACGATTTTCTGGATTAAAAACCGAACTCATTCAATTGAAATCAAATAACTCCATAAAAATCAAAAACAGAAAAATTAGTATCGATAAAAAAAATGGTGGTTGGTTCATTCAATTAAATAATAAAAACATTTTTTATCGCACGAATTTGTATGCTGAAACACCTAAAAATACAGATACAATTATCAATAAAAAGCAAATTCAAGAGCAAATGGGTTTACCAAGTAATTATTTTTCATTTTCCTATTAACCATTTATTTTACCTTTTATATACTTTTGTACCTGGAATAAGTTGATTTTTCCAATTTTTGCACAATGAAATCAGTCATTTTTATATCCATCATTTTTCTTTGCACCCATTTATTTGGTCAAAAGGCGACTGAAGCAATACGTTTGAAAAAAGCGATTACTTTAGATGGAAATGTAAGTACTGATGAGTGGGCTGAAATTCCATTTGTTACAGATTTCACAGTCAATTTTCCGAAATTTGGTGACACTTCACGATTTCAATCAAAAGTGAGAGTTGCATATGACGATAATGCTATTTATATCTCTGCTGAATTATTTGACCCACAACCGGATTCCGTTTTAGCAATTTTATCCGAAAGAGATGATTTTGGAAATGCAGACTGGTTTGGATTTTCAATTGATCCTTGGGGATTGGGACAAAATGGCTTTAGTTTTTGTACAACAGCTGCTGGAGTTGAATTGGATGCTTTGGAATCTAAGGAAGATTCAGATTTCACATGGAATGCAGTTTGGAAAAGCCGTGCCATATTAACTAACTATGGATGGTCTGTAGAGTTTCGAATTCCTTATTCTCAAATCCGTTTTTCAATCAATGATATCAGTAAATGGCGCATCAATTTTATCCGTCATGTTAGACGTATCCGCGAACAATCATTTTGGTCTCCTGTTGATCCAGAAGTTTTGGGAGAAATAACGCAATCGGCATATTTAAAAGGAATCGAAGGAATCAAACCTCCCTTTCGTTTGTCTTTCTCACCCTATTCGACTGTTTATTTAGAAAACAATTACAACTCAACAACGAATTCTCAAGATTGGCGATTCAGACCTAGATTTGGGATGGATATGAAAATGGGACTAAGTGAATCATTTACCTTAGATGCCACTTTAATTCCAGATTTTGGTCAAACTGTTTCTGATAATTTATTATTGAATTTAGGACCCTTTGAAATTCGCTATCAAGAAAACCGACCGTTTTTCCTAGAAGGAACAGATCTTTTTGGAATCGACGATTTGTTTTATAGTAGACGCATTGGTGCGGCTCCAATTTACACCAATCAAGTTTATGATTCACTCACAAATGTTGGTGCAACTTTTAAATCATTACCCTCTCAAGCACAATTATTAAACGCAACAAAAATCTCTGGAAGGACAAAAAAAGGACTTGGAATAGGGGTTTTTAATGCCATTGAAGGAAAATCTTTCGCCAGTTACATTGATTCGAATGGTGTTGAACAAGAAGCCTTGATTCATCCATTAAGTAATTACAATGTAAGTGTACTATCTCAAGATTTTAAAAACAATAGTAGAATTTCATTTATCAATACACACGTCTATCGTTCTGACCGAGCAGATTTTTCAAATGTATCTTCTTTAAGTGGAGCACTATTTGTGTTAGATCAGCGCTATTCTTTAGTTGGAAAGCTTCAAAACTCCATCAATTCATATGACACTAAAGAAATTGGACAAAACATTGAAGTTGGTATTGATAAAACAACTGGAGAACATCGTGGATCATTAGGATTTTATCAATGTGATGATCGCTTTGATCCGAATGCACTCGGATATTTAGAAGTAAACAATTACCGCGGATTTTGGAGTGCATATAGTTGGAATGGTTTTAAACCTAAAGGTAGATTTTTACGCAGAACAATTAGTTACGAAGGAATTTACAATTGGATTTACAATCCGAATCATTTCAATAACAGTGAAATCAAGTTACGCATGATTGGTACATTTCGCAATTTCCTTTCTGTTGGAACATTTGTGAATATGAATCCATTTACTGAGCATGACTTTTTTGAAGCACGTGTACAAGGAGTACAAGTAATGAAACCAGCATATTATAATGTTGGAGGTTGGTATTCATCAGATTATTCGAAGAAATTTGCTTTAGATGTGAATTATGGCTACACATTTGTGAATCGAAAAAACGCATTTAATACTGGCTTGACAATCAGTCCACGTTTCCGTTTTGGAAATAAATCCTTTTTAATTCTTCGTTCATCCATTGAATACTTACAAAACGATTATGGCTGGGTGAATCAACAAGATACGTTGTTTGATGATGCAATTATGATGGGGAATCGAAATAGAAATATTGTGACAAACACAATTAACTTCAATTATATTTTCACGAATCGTATTTCAAGTACTTTAAAATTCAACCACTATTGGCAGCAAGTGAATTATTCCTATTTCATGGAAGTTCAAAATGAAGGACGTTTAGCTTTAAGTGAATACACTGGATTGAATTCAGACAATCAACAAGTTCACAATACGAGTTTCAATGCGTTTACAGTTGACTTATTGTTCCGTTGGGTGATGTACCCTGGAAGTGAGCTGAATTTTGTTTGGAAGTACAATATCTATGCATCAAAAACACTTACACAGGAAACATATTTTTCGACTTTCAATACCTTGTTTGATAATCCGTATTTGAATTCTTTTTCTTTGAAAGCGTTGTTCTTTATTGATGCGGGAAGCAAGTTTAAACGAAAGGTAAAATCATCCATTGAAAATTGAAAAACTAGATTTTTTCATTTTAAATAAGCGTTTATTCATTTCGATAAAAAAAGAGAAAGTAAACTTCTATTTTCACACTACCCAATTTACAAAAAATGAAAATCACACTTTTCGTTCTGACTATTTTTGTTTTCAGAATTTCAACTGCCCAAGAATTATCTGTTTCTGTTAGTTCAGGTTATAATCATAAAATGGCTCCAAGTACTTTTGGCGTATTTTTAAAGGATAATTTTATCTCAGCATTTTATCCTTATTCAGTGGAATATTCAACTTACTCTTTGGGAAAAGGGATTAATTCTAATATTGGAATAAACTATACTTCGAAGAATAATTTTGGTTTTCAAATTGAAGGTTCTTATTTATATGGTTTAAGTACAACAAACGTCTCTGATTATTACATAAACGACTTTATAAGAAAAGAAATTTTTTCACGTTATTGTAGAATAATCCCTCAATTTAACTACATCCAAAAAATAAATAATTTTGAGTTAAAGTTTCATGTTGGAGCTATCATTAATTGGGGAAGTTTCACTTTGACTCAAGAGCAATTTGACGAAGAATACAATCAGGGTTTTAAATATGTCAATAAATTTAGTGGTGGCGTATCTTTTGGAATGATTACTGGAATAAGCTCTATTTTCAAATTAAACAATCGTTTTTCTTTATTTATAGATTTAAATTTAATCAGTGCTTCACATACTCCTACTAAAAGAAAATATATAGAAATGTATCATGGAGAAACAAACATGATTGATAATTTTCCAACATCAGTAAAAGAAACAGAGTATTATAATTCATACGAAGCTTACACTACTAGTGATCCTAATTCTCCTTCAAAATCATTGAAATTCAAAACTCCAAATAGTAGAATTGGTTTACAAATAGGCGTTAATTTTCAATTGTGGAAGAAAGCAGATAAAAATGATCA
>JBKDZA010000263.1:0-7667 GCA_046308455.1 Fluviicola sp. | reverse complement strand
GTGCGCAACCACCACAAACTTTACAAGTAATACCAACTTTTTCTCTCATTAATTTAAAATCCTTTTTACAAGATTCTTCTGTTGGAAATGAAGTATAAAACTCTAGCAACCTCATATTTTCTATATTTTGAGGCGAATTTACGACCTGAACTACGTAATTTATTTACGTTCTAATGTTTTTGTGGTAAAGTTCCCGACAAGCATATTTTTTTATTATACTCATACAATACCACCTACCTAATATTTACTTGCCTGTTGGCAAAATATTAGTCTTCGAAAGTAACACTTTCTCTTTATCATTGCCACAAAAAGGTGGTGCCAAAAATACCGATAGCAATCGGTACTAGGCCTGTACTCCGTTTTCTAGTAAATTACGCGACATTTCACTGAAAAAAGTGAAACTCCTAACTTTGTTACCGAGGATGATTTTGACTTTTCAAGCCAAAATATCTTCGACAAAGTGTCGTCAAACAGCACTTTTTCCCACGTTTCATTTGCTTATTTACTAACGAAAACTACATAAGGGCCTTTCATCGTAGAAATTAAATCCTTTTTTCAAAATGTAATTAGTGGTAAATAAAAGAATACTCAATTTTTTTTTAATTGCTGTAATTGATTGGATTTTATTTGTTTGTTTGTTTTTCACATTTTAGTTTTCAAAACATCTTTACGATTCAAAATTTTGCGTTTAATCTCTACCTACATTTGTATCAATGGAAGATAATAGCAAACTCAAAGCGCTTATTTCTCTGGTGGAAGATCCAGATGAAGAAGTTTTTTCTCATGTAAGAGAACGTATTTTAGAGTTTGGAACTGAAGTTATCAGTCTACTTGAGAATTCTTGGATGGAGCGCGATTTGGGCGACCAATTCAGAGACCGTATCGCTGACATTATTCGTGATATTCAATTAGAAGATGTTAAAAGAAGATTGGTTGTTTGGTACGATTCTCCTCAAAAAGATTTGCTTGAAGGTTCATTAATTATAGCAAAATACCAATATCCAAATTTAGAAGAAGATAAAGTTCGAACAGAAATTGAACGCATCAGAAGGGATTGTTGGTTGGAGTTGAATGACTACATGACCGCTTTCGAACGTGTTCGTATCTTGAATAAAATTATTTTTGGTGTTCACGGTTTTACTGGAAACAAAGAAAATTATACTTCTCCGTTAAATTCGTACATCAATACGGTTATTGAAACGAAAAAAGGAAATCCTCTTAGTTTGTGTATTGTTTACAGTATTGTTGCGAGTCAATTGAACCTACCAATTTTTGGTGTAAACCTTCCCAATCATTTCATTCTAGCTTACATCGATCAAAATGGAACCAATAATTTCTTGTCGAATGCGAATGAATACGGTGTGTTGTTTTACATCAATGCTTTTTCAAAAGGAACGATTTTCCAAAAAGAAGATATCACTCAGTTTTTAACTGGAATCAACCAAAAACCGCAAACGTGGCACTACGAACCGTGTTCCAATTCGGATATTATTCGTAGAATGTTGACGAATCTAATTGCTTCGTATCAGCAATCTGGGGATGCACAAAAAGTGGAAGATTTATCTGTTTTGAGAAGTTTTTTAGACGATTGAAAATTACTTCAATTCAACTTCCAAATTCATCGCCTTTAAACTATTGATCATTTTCAAACTTGGTTCAATGCGCACACTTTTAGATGGAAGTGTTACTTGCATTTCACTTAATGAATCTTTTATTAAGAATTTGACATCACAAGAGCCTTGGTTTTCTTTGAATAAATCATCGATTTTTGAAATTAAAATCTGATCCAACATCGATAACTGAACAGTTAAATTCAAAGTTGCATTGCGATTCTCCATCAAAGTCTCAATCTTTTCAATACTTGAAAGACTGAATTCAATTTTCTTTTTCTTCGTGATTTTATCTGGATAACGACTTTCCTCCACACGCCCACGAACTAAAACCGCTAAATCCTTGTTCATCATGTGTTTGTTGCGCAAGTAATTATCACCGAAAATATATTGTTTGTGGTTCGTTTGGTAATCCTCCATGATCAAAATTCCATACGGAGATCCTGATTGAGCAGTTAAATGTTGCGCATCCATAATGATGGCTGGAATCGATAATTCTTTACCGAGATGTCCGTCTAAATTAGCAAGCATACCAACAGTTCCACTACAAAACGCATCGATTTGAACTTTGTATTGATCGAGTGGGTGACCAGAAATAAACATTCCGACCACTTCTTTTTCGAATTTCAATTTATGGAAAATTGGCCATTCTTCTGAAGCTGGGACAGTTGGTTCGGGCATTTGAATATTGGAATCTTCACCAAACAAAGAAACTTGATTCGAATCTTCTTCACCTTGAAGACTTGCCCCGTATTTTAAGGCATTTTCAATAAACGTTCTTCCAGACTGATCTGGCGCAAAGTACTGTGCACGGTGAACTTTCGTGAAACTATCTAATCCTCCAGCATACGCTAAACTTTCCAATGCTTTTTTATTAACCAAGCGCAAATTACAACGACTTGTCATATCAAAAACTGAAGTAAATGGTCCGTTTGCTTCGCGTACTTCAATAATATTTTCAACTGGTCCACTTCCCAGACCTTTAATTCCACCCATTCCGAAGCGAATTGCTCCTTCTTTGTTTACAGTAAATTCGTAAGCCGATTCGTTTACATCCGGACCAAGAACTTGAATTCCCATTCTTCGACATTCTTCCATGAAGAAAGAAACTTGTGTAATGTCGTTCAAGTTATTTGAAAGTACAGAAGCCATGTACTCAGCAGGGAAGTTTGCTTTTAAGTAGGCTGTTTGATAAGCAATCCACGCATAACATGTGGAGTGCGATTTATTAAAGGCATAGGATGCAAAAGCTTCCCAGTCTTTCCAGATTTTCTCTAATTTTTCTTTATCATGTCCTTTTGCAACGGCTTGTTCAATGAATTTAGGTTGCATTTTATCCAAGACATCTTTCTGTTTTTTACCCATTGCTTTACGCAAGACATCGGCGTCACCTTTGGTGAAACCTGCCAAACTCTGGGACAGTAACATTACCTGCTCTTGGTAGACCGTAATACCATACGTTTCTCCTAAGTATTGTTCACAAGCATCTAAATCGTAGACAATTTCTTCTTCTCCATTTTTACGGCGAACGAAACTTGGAATATATTCCAATGGACCTGGACGATACAAGGCATTCATGGCAATCAAATCGGCAAAAACACTCGGCTTCAAGTCACGCATGTATTTTTGCATACCCGGACTCTCGTATTGGAAAACCCCAACAGTTTCACCTCTTTGGAAAAGTTCGTAAGTCTTTACGTCGTCAATTGGAAAAGTATCTGGATCTAAATCAATTCGGTGTCGTTTTTTTACATTTCGAACAGCAGTTTTGATTAAAGTCAATGTTTTTAGACCCAAGAAGTCCATCTTCAACAAACCTGCAGATTCAGCAACAGAGTTATCAAACTGAGTACAGTACATACTCGAGTCTTTTGCTGTTGCGATTGGAACGAAATTTCGGATATCAGATGGAGTGATGATAACTCCACATGCATGAATTCCTGTGTTTCGAACCGAACCTTCAATTTTAGCTGCTTGTTGTAAAACACGTGCCTTTAAATCGGAACCATTGTAAATGCTTCTCAATTCAAGCGCATTTGCATAATCTTGTTGTGAACGCGATAATTTTTCTGCTAATTCCGCTTCATCCATGAAGAAAATCTTCTGCAAGGATAAATTATCAGGAATCAGTTTCGCAATCGCATTGGTTTCCATTAAAGGTAAATCAAACACACGTCCTGCATCACGGATAGAAGACTTCGCAGCCATCGTTCCGTAAGTGATAATTTGTGCAACTTGATTGGTTCCATATTTTTCAATTACCCAATCAATAACTTTTCCACGACCTTCATCGTCGAAATCAATATCAATATCGGGCATGGAAACACGGTCTGGATTCAAGAAACGCTCAAATAGTAAGTCGTACTTGATTGGATCGACATTCGTAATTCCAGTACAATATGCTACTGCAGAACCTGCCGCAGAACCACGACCAGGACCAACAGAAACGCCCATTTCACGTGCAGCATGACAGAAATCTTGTACAATTAAGAAATATCCGGGATAACCCGTACGTTCAACTGTTGCTAACTCAAACTCTAAGCGTTCCTCTATTTCAGGAGTGATTTCTCCGTAGCGTTTTTTCGCACCTTCGTAAGTGAGGTATTTTAAGTAAGCATTTTCACCTCTTTTTCCACCGTCCTTTTCATCTTCTGGATGAATGAATTCTTCTGGAATTTCGAACGCAGGAAGTAAGACTTCACGAGCAAGCGTATACGGTTCAATTTTAGCTAAAATTTCAGCGATATTTTCAATTGCTTCTGGAATATCCAAAAACAATTCTTTCATTTCATCTTGTGATTTGAAGTAGTATTCTTCGTTTTCTAAACCAAAGCGGAAATTTCGTCCTTTTCCTTTCGGAGTGGAAACCAACTGTGAGTCGCGCACACACAAGAGCACATCATGCGTACTTGCATCTTCGCGAGAAGCATAAAAGGTGTTATTTGCTGCTACAAGTTTCACTTGATGTGTCTCTGCAAAACGCAACAAAACTTCATTTACACGGTTTTCATCTTCTTGACCGTGTCGCACAATTTCGATGTAAAGGTCATCTTGAAATTGTTCTTTCCACCACAGTAACGATTGTTCGGCTTGTTTTTCACCAACATTCAAAATCATGTTGGGCACTTCACCGTTCAATCCACCAGTCAGTACAATAATTCCTTCTTTGTATTGTTGGATCAACTCTTTGTCGATTCGCGGAACATAGTAAAAACCTTCCGTACTCGCTAAGGAAGAAAGCTTGATTAAGTTGTGATAACCGACTTTATTTTTTGCTAAAAAGACAATTTGATAACCTGAGTCTTTTCCGCTTCTGTCCAATCGATTCGCGCAAACATTTAGTTCACAACCAATAATTGGAAGTAAGAATTCTTTATTAAAAGCTTCGCCATTTGCTTCAGCGGCTTCTTTTTCAGCTTTTAAACCTTTGTTGTAAGATGAAATCTCTTTTTCAAAGTGAAAAGCAGCCATCATATTCCCTGAGTCTGTTAGGGAAACGGCTTTCATATTGTGTTTAATCGCTGATTTTACGAGCGATTTCACATTCATTGTTGATTGAAGAATCGTAAAGCTGGTGTGGTTGTGAAGATGAACATAAGGCGCATTAGCTAAACGTTCTCGTGCTTCATTTACATCTATTGAAAGATCATCATCAGATGCAACAGCTTTTTTAAGTTTTTGGCTTTCTTCTTTTAAGTTCAAATGAACCAAACCAATTGCTTGAATTGGATTTGGATACAGTTCTTTGAATCTGTTGAAGTAGTCGTTTTCAACTTTCAGTTCTTCTCTTGTGAAAACTTCACGACGAATCAATTCGAAAAAACAACGCGTAGTTGCTTCCACATCGGCTGTTGCATTGTGGGCTTCGCCGAAAGGAATTTCAAATAAATATTGGTGTAACTCAGTAAGCGTTGGTAATTTGAATTTTCCACCTCGACCTCCAGGAAGTTTCAGTAATTCTGCGGTTTTTTCCGTACAGGTATCTAAAACGGGAAGATCGTGCATGTTTGTTTCAATTCCCATGCGCAGGAATTCCGCTCCCATAATATTTAAATCGAAGCCAATATTTTGACCGACAACAAAATTAGAACGAGAAAGTGCATCGTTAAATTCTGCGATAACATCTTCTAGATCAATCCCTTGTTCATCTGCTAATTGCGTTGAAATTCCGTGGATTCGTTCCGCATCGTAGGGAATATCGAACCCATTTGGTTTGATGAGGTAATCTTTGTGTTCCAAGAGATTCCCCATGTCGTCATGCAACTGCCAAGCAATTTGTATTGCACGCGGCCAGTTGTCGAAATCAGTTAGCGGAGCGTTCCAATTTCGAGGTAAACCAGTTGTTTCAGTATCAAAGATTAAATACATGCTTAATTTTCAGAGAATACAAATTTAGGGAATTGTATCCACTGTTTTCCATCAAATTAAAGAGTGTTGAAAACTATTTTAATCTTAATAATGAATCGAGTTGTTCGACCTTTTTTTCAAGCACTTGAATGCGTTCACTATCCGATTGAAAGCGTACTTTTTTCTTTTCTTGTTGCCATTTTAGGTTCGCCAAATATATTCCAGGAATAGTCATAATGACAATAAAGGAAATCCATAACCAACGATAAACTCCTGGATTTTTGATTGTTCGGTCCATTCGCAAGTGAATCTTTGAGAAACGAGCTAAGAGAAAACTCGCTAAACCTATAAACAAGCAATTGATCAAATAAAAATAAGTTCCACCTAGAAAATATTCCCAATCGAGGTGAGCGATTCCGTATCCAGCTGTACAAAGTGGAGGCATACATGCTGTAGCAACTGCAACACCAGCAATAACTTTAGTGCCGTCTTTTTTGACAACGCCAATGAAACCAGCCATTCCACCAAAAAATGCGAGAAGAATATCGAAAATGGTGGCTTGTTTGAAATTCGCAAGTTGAACTGTATTGAAATCGAAGGGAGTGAAAAGGAAGAAAAGTGTACTTGCGATTAGTGAAATAATTGTCATCCAAAACCAATTTGTGATTCCAGATTTTTTTAAAGTTTTGTGATTGATAGCAAGTCCAAACGCGAATCCAATAATCGGTCCCATTAGTGGGGAAATGAGCATTGCTCCAATAACTGCACTAACAGAATCTGTATTCAGTCCAATACAAGCGATGATCATTGCGAAACCGAGGATCCAGAAATTGTAGCCACGCAATTGAATGCCTTCTAAAATTTCAGCGTAAGTATCTTTTTCACTTTCTTCAGGTACGAGACGATAAAAGCGTTTTATGATGTGCGTATATTTCATGGTGCAAATGTAAAAGATTAGCTTATAAATAGGTTTTTATAATCAAAAAATACAATTTATTTTTGTGTTTGATTAGGGCATTTTGATGTGTAATTCATTTTTAAATACACCGATATATTTCCATTCTTTTTTATTAATCTTATCAAGATCAATTTCATTGATTCTATTTAAAAAAATGCAGCAAGATTCGATTATAACAGTTCTTTTATTATAACCCAAAGCCCCAGCATCTTCCATTTGAAATTCTATACGTTTAATTGCATTTTCTTTGTGAACATAGATTAAATCTTGTGTCACATAGCCTGTTCCAAAATGAAGAATATTCCCAATTCTAAGAATAATAGCGGTTAATATAAATATGGAAAAAGCAGAAATGTATAAATTTCGTTTTATCCGTTTATCTTTTTTAAATAGTGAGAAAATCAATAAAAAACCAACAGTGAATGTGAAAGTAAATACTATACGAATTGAATCGATTTTAAATTCGTAACTTGAAATCCAAGTCATTATTGTTGGTGTAGAAACAATAAGCCAGATAATTAGGAGCAGATATTTTACAAATTTCATTTAATTAATTTCAATCTAAAAACACTTTTTTATTTGAAATATTGTTCAATTTTTGATTTTAAAGATTAATGCTTGTCGGGAACTTTGCCACAAGTTTTTTAATTCCATTGGTATAATGCTGAAGCTAGAACAAGTCTATTGAAAACATTTACTCCGAAACTTCTCCTGTTGTATTTAAAACAATACTCACTTAAATAGTTTTGCAT
>JBKDZA010000262.1:0-7626 GCA_046308455.1 Fluviicola sp. | reverse complement strand
ACACCCCCAAAACAACAAAAAAAACAACAAACCCACAACCCATTCAAATCATACTAAAGAAAAACAAACTATTCCTATTTTCTTTTATCCTAATTTCTTTCACAAGTTTAGCTCAAAAACCTTTCTCGGGAGAGTTGAATTATAAGAGTACTATGAACTTTCCTGACACGAATTTGGTTTACAAATCATGGGATGTGAAAGTTTTCACAAATGATACCATAGTACGTGTTGAAACTCAAACAGATGCACTTGGAAATCAAATATACATTCGCAATATTACTGTTGGAAAAGCTTATTTGTTAATTGATATGGATGGACAGAAGTTTGCGATTCAGACAGATTTAAACAAAAAGAAAGCTGCTGACACAACAAAAATCGCCTATACACACAAGAAAAAAATCTTTGGTGGAAAAAAAATAAATGGAATTAAATGTCGAAAATACCACATCGTTTATTCAGAAAAAATTCAATTTGATTGTTATTTCGCAAAGAATATTTCGAATAAATATTTAGAAGTTTACGAGAATATACCAGGATTAGCAGTTGATTACTTCATCCCAAATGAAGATGGTTTAATCCATTATCAATTGACAAAAATCGATGAGAAGAAAGTCGATCGCAATCTTTTTGGAATTCCAAGTGACTACAAACGAGTTAGCTTTGAAGAATTCATGAAATCTATGGGTTTATCTGAATAAGTTAATGAACAAATCACTGTTTATACTTCTTTGATTTTTGTAACAAAACCTTTCAACTAGAATTTAACTTTGTTAGTTGATTTTGGTTATGGCAAATACAATTTATGATCCGGAGGAAGAAGAACAAGTAGAAAAAACTACTTCGAAATCTGAAAAACCGAAAGCGAAAAAAACTGTGAAAGAAAGTGCTGCTCCAGCAGGTGAAAACCCGCTTGGAAAAGGAATTTCACGCCTAAAAGATCGTTGGGACAACAAACGCGCGAAAACAATTGTAGGTGGATTCTTAGTTCTCATTTCCTTCTTCGCTTTAATGTCATGCTGTTCCTATTTTTTCACATGGAACGTTGATCAAGATCGCGTCTTAAATAAATCACTCTTCACTTTCCTTTTTGAAGAAGAAACTGAACCTGTACGAAATTGGTTCGGTAAATTCGGTGCTTGGACCTCGCATTTATTGATGTATCGTTGGTTTGGCGTTTCTTCCCTATCAATTGTACTTTTTGTATTCCTACTTGGAACAAAATGGATGTTGAACTATAAATTGTTACCTATCGGAAGAACGGCTTCGGTATCATTTCTTTTTATGATTTGGAGTTCTATTTTCTTCGGTTATTTCGTTGAACACATTGATTATTGGGGCGGTACATTTGGGTATCCGATGACCGAGTGGTTGAAAATGTCGCTCGGAAGTTTTGGAGCATTTATTTTCATTGTGATTTTATTGTGGGTGGTTTTAGTGATTCTTTTCAACACAGATATTGTTGCTGTATTCCAAAAAATGAGTGGGAAAACAGTTCAAATGATGCGCGATGATGAAGACTATGAAGAAGTTTTGGAACCAAATACTGTTCGCGATATTCACATCATCAACTCAATCAACGAAGAAGACATTCAAGAAGAGAAAATCTCTGAAACTGTTCATTTTGATGAAGAAGAGGAAGAAGAAACGATTGAATTTCACACTTCAATTGAAGAAGTTGAACCTGTTGAAGAAAAAGACTCATTTGAATTTGACGGAATGGAAGTTGAAGTTCCGTTTGTTGAACCAAGTATCCCAGTAAATACTGTTGAAACTTCAATTTCAGATGATTTTGATGTATCAATTGCTCCGACTGAGGGCACTGTTTCAGACGATCAGTTCGATAAATTACGCCAGGAATACGGCGACTACGATCCAACTTTAGATCTTTCTGGCTACTTGTTGCCTCCAATTGAATTATTGAAAGAATATGGAACCGGACAAGTTTCGATCAACAAACAAGAACTCGAAGAAAATAAAAACCGAATTGTTGAAACGCTTTCTCATTATAAAATTGATATTGAAAAAATCAAAGCTACAGTTGGTCCGACCGTTACTTTGTACGAAATAGTTCCCGCAAAAGGAGTCCGAATTTCTAAAATTAAAAACTTAGAAGACGATATTGCCTTAAGTCTTGCGGCATTAGGTATTCGTATCATTGCGCCGATTCCAGGAAAAGGAACAATTGGTATCGAGGTTCCAAATTCAAAACCCGACATGGTTTCCATGCGCAGTTTGATTGCTTCTGAAAAATTCCAAAATTCAGACATGGAATTGCCAATTGTTGTCGGTAAAACGATTACGAATGAGACCTTCTGCTTCGATTTAACGAAAGCTCCTCACCTACTTGTAGCTGGTGCAACTGGACAAGGTAAATCTGTTGGTTTGAACGCGATTCTCGTTTCGATGTTATACAAAAAGCATCCAGCACAAGTGAAATTCGTACTAATTGACCCGAAAAAAGTAGAATTAACTTTATACAAACGAATTGAACGCCATTTTTTGGCAAAACTTCCCGGTGAAGAAGAGGCAATTATTACAGATACTTCGAAAGTTGTAAATACATTGAATTCATTGTGTATTGAAATGGACGACCGCTACGAATTACTAAAAGAGGCGGAAGTTCGAACAATTAAAGAATACAACGCGAAATTCATTGCTCGACGACTGAATCCTGAAAAAGGACACCGTTACATGCCATACATAGTTGTTTTAATTGATGAGTTCGCGGATTTAATTATGACGGCAGGAAAAGAGGTTGAACATCCAATTGCTCGTTTGGCACAACTTGCTCGTGCAATCGGGATTCATTTAATTGTAGCCACTCAACGTCCATCTGTGAACGTAATTACAGGTATGATTAAAGCTAATTTCCCAGCACGAATTGCTTTTAGAGTACAATCAAAAATTGATTCACGTACGATTTTAGATGCGAATGGTGCCGACCAATTAATTGGACGTGGAGATATGTTGATTTCACTTGGATCGGATACGATTCGTGTACAATGTGGATTTGCAGACACTCCAGAAGTAGAAGATATTTGTAAGTTTATTGGTGAACAACGCGCATACCCTGATGCGATGCTTCTACCTGAATATGTTGGTGCTGAAGGTGACAATTCAAAAGATGTAGACTTGGATGATATTGATTCCATGTTTGCTGATGCGGCTCGTATTGTTGTCATCAACAACCAAGGTTCAGCGTCACTTTTACAACGTAAATTGAAATTAGGTTACAACAGAGCTGGACGAATTGTTGATCAATTGGAAGGCTATGGCATCATTGGACCGTTCCAAGGAAGTAAAGCTCGTGAGGTTCTTTACAGTGATATTGAGGCTTTGAATGAATATTTACGTAGTAAAGGAATTAACGACTAGTAATTATTACATTTATTTTCATAAAATCATTGAACACTTTCGTTTTTTTATGAACCCATTTTCAATTAAAAATGAAGTATTAATTTTTAATTGAAATAAATTATTCTTGAATGATACAACCATTACAAAACGAACATAGTTATGAATAAGAATACACGTCTCAAGAAATTACTTTATGAAAAAAATTCTTTTATTAACACAACTTCTTTTTTCTTCAATCATTTACTCTCAAACATCAGGCAACAACCTGTTTAATGAAAATACTTTACACGAAATCCGCTTTAATTTAGTTGATACACTCTCTTTTGAAAACTCGGAAGAATATCAAATGGTTAATATAAGTATTGATAATAATACCCTTGATAGTATTGGCTTCAAAAAAAAAGGCAACATATCTAGTTACAGCAGTCCAAATAAATTTGGAATAAAAGTTAAAACAAACAAGTATGTTTCTGGAAAAAAATATGATGGGATAAAAGAATTCACATTACACATGAATTTTGAAGACCCTTCTTTTATTAGAGAAAAATTGACTTATGATTTATGCAATGAAATTGGACTAAACTCGTTAAGGACAGCATTTGTGAAAGTATACATTAATGATATTTATTGGGGAGTTTATACACTTGTTGAAGGAAAAGATGAAAAGTATAAAAACAATTATGGTAGTAGAGATCTAGATGCAATAGAGTCTTTAGATTTTGGTGATATGTGTTATATTTCAAATGACCCCAACAGTTACAATTTTGAACAGAATGGATTCAACCCAACTTATATTCTGGAAAACGGGAATGCGTCAACTGCATGGCCAAGATTTTCAAAAATGATTGATAAAGCTAATAACTCAAACGACATTAACTATTTAGATACAGTTTCAAAATACTTAAATCTTGAACATTTCTTTAAATATCAAGCTATAAATGTATATCTATTAAATTCTGATTCTTATATAGGTTTTAAAGGAAACCAAATTTATGTATTTGACACAATAAATCAACTTTGGCAGATTTTACCCTGGGATTTTAACGCCTCATTTGGTTCATGGAACACGAACACAATGGAACCGTCAACATATCCAATAATCCCCAATTCAATCAGCAATGGTTGTATTGCTGAAAAGATCAATACAATTCAAACTTTGAAAAACTATTACATGGACGGAATGTGTGATTTGTTTCAAATTCTTAACGATACTAGTTCATATTTTGAAAAAATTGATTTTTACAAAAGTCAAATACAAGAAGCCGTATATACAGATTATAGAAAACATATAACTAATACTGAATTCGATGATGCATTCGAGGAAGGTTTTCAATCTATTTTCAATGAAAACAAACCTAATTTAAAAACATTTATTAAATTAAGAAATACTGTAATTCAAAATGGGTTAATTGATAATGGCTACAATTGTAATTCGATAAACAATATTTTAGAAATGCCAGATCAAGAAATAACTATTTTCCCTAACCCAACAAACGGATTTATCAAAATAAGTCATCCTTTAAATTTTACAATAAATAATATTAAAGTAATCGATCAAATAGGTAAAACTGTTCTTATTTCTAATAGTGTAAATGATAAAATAGATCTTAGTAACATTGAAAAAGGACTTTATTTTTTATACTTTGAATTGGATGGACAAATCAAAAAACATTCTTTTATTAAATTTTAGAAAAACTGAAATTTATTACATATTTGTTATCTTCTCATTTTCACTTTCTAATTTTCATGACTAGAAACAGAGTACTTTTGTAACAAAAAAGTAATCATTCATATTGCAAAATCTTTAACACTTTTCAATCGAAATTCTTCTCGATACACCCTGAAATCCATAAAAAATACTATTAACCTCAGTTCAATTCTAAATTCATTTCAGAATTTATTTTAAAATTTTAGTTTGGAGTAAAATTTTTCGAAGAATAACAGGCTATTTCAATAAAAATTAACGAACAAAATGATTTTTAAAATAAATAGCCTCACTTTCGAAAAGTATTTTCATCTATAAAAATCTCATCTTTTCCGTTAAAAATATTCGAATTGACACGTCAATCCATCATACTTTTGCCTCAAATCTGAGTATTTATAGGCGATCTAATAAGAATTTAGAATTGAACTGAGTTTATTACAGATGACCAAATTAAATCATGCGATTATTTCTACAAAAACTAACAAATTATTTGGCACAATTTCTGATATTTGTACCGAAAAATATAAAAATGAAATACGCAATTATTATTATTGGTTTATTATTTACAGGATTGTCTTTCGGTCAAGATGCCAAGGCTAAAGGAATCTTAGATAAACTATCTACAAAAATGAAAGCTCAAAAAACGTTCTACGTTGAGTTTTCTGCTTCAATCAAGAATACAAGAAATGGTACAAATGAATCTTTAACTGGAAAAGGTTGGGTTAAAGGAGATAAATTCTGTGCATCATACGGTGAAAACACAATTATTTCAAATGGTGTTAAAACTTGGACTGTTGTAAAAGAAGAAAAAACTGTTTATGAAGCTGATGCGGATGAAAAAGACGAAGAGTCAATGAATCCAAAAAAGTTGATGACCATGTGGGAAACTGGTTTCAAAAACAAGTACGACAAAGAGTCAACGTTAAATTCTGAAAAAGTACACGTAATTAATTTATACCCAAGTCAGCCAAAAGGAGCGAAATTCCACACAATCATTCTTTACATTTCAAAAGCAACAAATGAATTGAAAAAAGTGATTATGAAAGGTAACGACGGAACTGAAGCGACATATTCATTAACAAAATTCACTTCGAATCCAACAGTAGAAGATGCGAAATTTGTTTACGACAAAACGAAATACCCAGGTTACAAATTAGTGAAAAACTAATATTCAAACCAAATAGATATAAAAACCGATTCAGATGAGTCGGTTTTTTTAATTTACAAATCTATATTTTATAATACACCAAATTGCTCTAAATCCATCTTTCCAACCTATTTTTTTACCTTCGTCGTAAGTTCTACCATAATAGGAAATTCCGACTTCGTATATTTTGACTCCTTTAACTTTAGCTAGCTTAGCCGTTAATTCTGGTTCAATTCCAAATCTTCTTTCTTTGATATTCAGTTTCTTCGCAATAGAAGTTCTCATCAATTTATAACATGTTTCCATGTCAGTTAGATTTAAGTTTGTCATTAAATTAGACAATCCTGTCAAATATTTATTCCCTTTTGAATGCCAATAAAATAAAATCCGATGTGGTTGATGACCAATAAATCTAGAACCATATACAACATCGGCATTCATGTAAATAACTGGCTTTAACAATAGATTAAACTCTTCGGGATCATATTCTAAATCAGCATCTTGAATAATGATATAGTCGCCAGTTGATTCTTTGATTGCTTTGTTTATAGCTGCCCCTTTTCCTTGATTAAAAGGCAATGAAAATAACTGAATCTCTAAAGTTGGGTTTTGAATAATATAGTTTTCTATGCATTCAATTGAATTGTCTGTAGAACAGTCATTTACAATTATTACTTCTTTTTCAATTTTTTCAATTAGTTGAACGTTTTTAACTTTATCTAGAATTAAATGAATTGTCGAAGCTTCATTATATACAGGAATTAAAATGGATAATTTCTTTAACATAAATGCTATTATTTGATTTTATAAAATATGGGAAAAGTTCAATTTTAAACGATTATATCAGGACGTTAATTAAACTTCATTTTTGTTTGACGGTGATTATTTTCATCTAATAACCAGCCTTCTTTTGACAAGCTATCATTTATCCAATACATTTCATAATTCTTTTTATGGATCAGATCATTAACAATAAACTTTCCATTTTTTTTGCCGTTTTTCCAGTTCCCTTTGAAAATATTTTTACCTGGAATATGTAATTCTCCCTGTCCTGATAACACATTTTTATTCCAATTGCCATAAATGATCGAATTATCAATTTTCAACAATTTTCCATTACCTGATTTCATTCCATTTACATATTTGCCGAAGTAGCCTTTTTTAGGATTAAATTGAAACAGCCAAACACCGAGTTTTCCCTCATAAACTTCCGTACCAATTGTATGAATCTGTTTAAACTTATCTTGATTATTTTGAATTAAAGGAACTAAATATTCTCCTGTTTGCTTGAATCCTAGATTTTCAACTATGACATACTCAACCTTGTTTTTAATTAAAAACTGAAGGAATTCATCCTCTTTTTTCGTTGAAGGAAAACTAACTGATTTATTCCCTGACGAAACATAAAAAAGCTCTG
>JBKDZA010000261.1:0-5420 GCA_046308455.1 Fluviicola sp. | reverse complement strand
TCACACATTCAGAGAAATTAGTGATGGATGTGAATGACCAATTAGTCAAACAGTTAGCTTACTTAGAAAGAGCTGAAACGGCTAAAAAGGCCTTGGAACAATCGAAAGCGATTGTGATTCCTGTTGAAATTTGGGCGGAAACAATCAATCAATATGCGCCAGAACACTTGATTTTAATGGGGAAATATGAAAATGAAGTAGTCGAAAAAGTGGTGAATGCTGGAAGTGTTTTTCTAGGGAAATACACCGCTGAAAGCTTCGGTGATTATGCATCAGGAACTAATCACACCTTACCTACAAATGGTTTTGCTCGCTCATACAGCGGGGTTTCACTGGATTCTTTTGTGAAAAAGATAACTTTCCAACGAATAGAAGAAATAGGTCTAAGAGATCTAGGTCCAACAGTCGTGACGCTCGCAAATGCCGAAGAATTGACTGCACATGCCAATGCCATTTCGGTACGATTAAATTCCCTTTCAAATGATACTATTAGTTCATTAGCAAAAACGAACACAAATAGAATTGAAGCTTTAATTCGTAAAGATTTGAAAAATGTTATTCCGTATTCTTCCGCACGAGATGAATTTACGGGGAACGGAGAAGTCTTTTTAGATGCAAATGAAAATGGACTTTTAACTGAATTAAATCGTTATCCAGATCCATTTCAACGAAAATTAAAAGCTGTAATTGCAGAAAAGAAACAATTGAAAGTCGAAAATCTTGTTTTAGGAAATGGTTCTGATGAAATTATCGACTTGGTTTTTCGCCTTTTTGGAACACCATTGCAAGATTCAGTAGCTTATCTAAATCCGAGTTATGGAATGTACAGCGTTTTGGCGAAATTGAACGGTTTATCTTCAATAGAAATCAACTTAAGGAAAGATTTTTCAATTGATACTGAGGCCATTTTACAACAAGCAAGATCTTCAAAACTTCTTGTTTTGTGTAATCCCAACAATCCAACAGGGAATTTAATGGACAAAACTTCAATCGAAACCATCATCAAAGAATTTGAAGGAATCGTAGTTGTTGACGAAGCCTACATTGATTTCTGTAAGGAAGAATCTGTTGTGGATTTAGTTGATTTGTATCCGAATTTAATTGTTCTTCAAACATTGTCAAAAGCTTATGGAATGGCTGGTTTACGAATAGGAATGGCTATTTCTAATACGAAAATAGTTCAAAAGTTAAATGGAATCAAGGCTCCTTACAACATCAGTTCAGCAGTACAAGAATTGGCTATTGATACATTGAATTCGAACAATTGGGATGAAATTAAAGCAGAAATAATTAGCGAAAGAAACAGAATTAGACTATGCTTAAATGAAAACAAATCTGTTGTAAAGGTCTTTCCTTCAGAAGCTAATTTTATTCTTTTCAGAATCAATCAAGCAGATGAAGTGTATCAAAAATTAGTGAGCAAAGGTGTTGTGGTTCGAAATCGTTCTACGCAATATAATTGTGAAAACACCTTACGCGTAAGTATCGGAAGTCCGGAAGAAAACAATTTGTTTATCAAGACTTTAAGTGAAATTAATTAACGAATTTAATATAGAAATATGAAAAAAGTACTATTTATTGACAGAGATGGAACCATCATCAAAGAACCAGAAGGATATCAAATCGACGCTTTTTCGAAGCTAGCTTTTTTTGAAAATGCCATTTCTGCTTTGAAAACTATCGTTTCTTGGAAAGAATATGAATTGGTTCTTGTAACGAATCAAGATGGACTTGGAACGGAAGTTTTTCCATTTGAAAGTTTCGAAGGTCCTCACCAATTGATGCTGTCGGTTTTGAAATCTGAAGGAATTGAATTTACAGAAGAATGCATTGATCGTAGTTTCCCTGAAGACAATGCGCCCACACGTAAACCGCGAACAGGAATGTTGACAAAATACTTTTCTGATGAATACGATTTAGCCAATTCTTTTGTGATTGGTGATCGTTATACAGATGTGGAACTGGCTAAAAACCTTGGATGTAAAGCTTTTTTTATCAAAGGTCAGGAAAATTTAGCCCTTTCTGAATTAGAAAATAGTCAGACCGAATTGGATCAATTCATCGCAAGAAAAGTTAGCAATTGGACAGAAATAGTAGCTGATTTAAGATTGGGAACACGAAAAGTGGAAATTAACCGAAAAACTGCTGAAACGGATTGTTCTATTTCTCTTGATTTAGATGGTGATGGAACGACTTCTATTTCAACTGGAATTGCCTTTTTTGACCACATGTTGGACCAAATCGCACGTCACGGACAAATGGATTTAACACTTAAAATGAATGGCGATTTAGAGATCGATGAACACCACACAATCGAAGATACTGCTTTGACTCTTGGACAAGCATTTGATAAAGCTTTGGGATCGAAACGAGGAATCGAACGCTACGGTTTTGCCTTACCAATGGACGATTGTTTTGCAACTTGCGCAATCGATTTTGGAGGTAGGGCTGAGTTAATTTGGGAAGTAGAATTGCAAAGAGAATATGTTGGGAAAATGCCAACTGAAATGGTAAAACACTTTTTTAAATCGTTTTGTTTTTCAGCACGTTGCAATATTTACATTAAAGCAATAGGTGAAAATGAACACCACAAAGTAGAAGCAATCTTTAAAGCATTTGCAAAAGCATTATTGATGGCGAAACGTAGAACAGAAAATTTGGATTTTTTCCCAACAACTAAAAACGAACTTTAATGGAAGTGGTCATCATAGATTATGGAGCTGGAAATTTATTTTCTGTACAAAAAGCATTCGAACGAATTGGTGTACAAGTCAAAACTTCAAGTGATTTTGATGTAATTTCTTCTGCAGACAAAATTATTTTCCCAGGTGTTGGACATGCAAAAGCAGCTATGGATCAATTAAAACAGTCAAAATTGGATGCATTGATTCCTTCTTTGAAACAGCCTGTTTTAGGAATTTGTCTTGGGATGCAGCTGTTGTGTGAATCTACAGATGAAGGAAATACAAAGGGTTTGGGTATTTTTAACACAAAAGTTCAACGATTTAACGATTCAACTTTGGTTCCACAAATGGGATGGAACGATGTGGAATTCAAATCCTCAGTGACTAATCAGTCAAAATTAAGTGGAGCATATTATTTTGTTCATTCATATCGAGCGGAATTATGTTCGCAAACAATTGGAGTTTGTGATTATCAAAATCCGTTTTCAGCTGTTTTACAACAAGATAACTTCCTAGCGTGTCAGTTTCACCCAGAGAAAAGCGGTGTACTTGGCGAACAATTTTTACAAACATTTTTAGCACAATGATAGCAATACCTGCAATCGATTTAATCGATGGAAAAGTGGTTCGTTTGTTTCAAGGAAACTACGATCAACAAAAAAATTACGAAGTAAACGTGTTGGATTATGCTTTGGAAATCGCGGAATCAGGTCTCGAGTACTTGCATTTAGTTGATTTATCTGGAGCTAAAATCGGACAACTCGTTCACAATAAAATAGCTGAAAAAATTGCAAATCAAACAAATTTGAAATTAGATTTTGGAGGTGGAATCAACAAAGAAGAAGATCTAATTGAATTATTTGAGAAAGGAATCAATCAAGTTGTGATTGGGAGTTTGGCTGTGAAAAATCCACTCTTAGTCAACGAATGGATGGCGAAATATGGTTCTGAACGATTCATTTTAGCTTTGGATACTGATGGAGAAAATATCAAAGTCAAAGGTTGGCAAGAAGATTCAGGTTTGAACTTTGACCAGGTTTTATCAGCTTTCTCAGAATATGATTCGCTTACAATTTTGTGTACAGATATTCGAAGAGATGGAACAGGAAAAGGGCCAAGTGTCGATTTGTACAAAGATTTGATTCAACGCTATCCACAACACAAATTCATCGCTAGTGGTGGAGTTGAGTCAATCAATGATTTGAATGAATTGCGTTCAATTTCGTGCTATGCATGTGTAATTGGAAAAGCTTTGTTAGATGGAAAAATTAGTTTAACCGAATTAAAAAGTTTCAACGATGGACGTGTATAAACGAATCATTCCTTGCCTCGACATACAAAATGGTCGAACAGTAAAAGGAATAAATTTTGAAGGAATTCGCGATGCAGGAGATCCAATTGAGTTGGCAAAAAAATATGCGCTTGATGGAGCTGATGAATTAGTTTTATTGGATATTTCTGCAACAAATGAAGAGCGCTCAACTTTTTTACCCATTGTGGAAGCAGTTGCAGCTCAAATCAATATTCCGTTTACAGTAGGAGGAGGAATTGCATCCGTCGAAACGGCAAAAGCACTGTTGAGAGCAGGCGCAGACAAAATTTCAGTGAATTCATCAGCTGTAAAAAATCCGCAACTAATCCAAGAATTGGCGAATGAGTTTGGAAATCAATGTGTAGTTGTAGCGATCGACATCCGAAAAAAAGAATCGAATTGGACAGTTCACACGCATGGTGGAAAAAAAGATACTGGAATCGATGCTTTGGAATGGATAGCTAAAGTTCAAGAGTTGGGTGCAGGTGAATTGTTGATTACATCCATGGACGGTGATGGAACAAAAGACGGCTTTGCACTTGAATTTTATAAAAAACTAAAGACATTTGTGAAGATTCCAGTCATTGCATCTGGTGGAGCGGGAAGTGTGGCACATTTCGATGAATTGTTTGCAAATACATTTTGTACTGGGGCATTGGCAGCAAGTATTTTCCATTATGGAGAAATTCCGATTCCAGAATTAAAGGAAAAATTGAGTACTAATTCATCTTACAGAATTAGATTTTAAGAATTGATAAATAGAAAAAGTATATGAAATCAGATCAAAACGGATTATTTCCAGTAATCATACAACACGAATTAACAAAAGATGTCTTGATGTTAGGTTATATGAACGAAGAAACGTTAAAAATCACCTTAGAAACTAAAAAAGTGACTTTCTTCTCGCGTTCACGTAACGAAATTTGGACAAAAGGCGAAACTTCGGGAAATTTCTTGAATTACATTTCTCATGAAATTGATTGTGATGAAGACACCATTTTGATTCAAGCACTGCCTGAAGGTCCAACGTGTCATAGAAATACGTTTACTTGTTTTAATGACAATAAAAGTTCGGACTTCAGTGTTTTGGAGAACTTGATACAAACAATCGACAATCGATTTTCAACACCAAAAGAAGGATCTTATATCCAAAGTTTAATCGAAAAGGGTTTGCCTAAGATTGCACAAAAAGTAGGTGAGGAGGGCGTTGAAATCGTCATTGAAGCCATGAGAAACGAACCTGAATTGTTTAAAGATGAAGCAGCAGATTTGTTGTTTCACTATTTGGTTTTGTTACGTGCGAAAGAATTTAGTTTTTCCGATATTTTGGAGGTTTTGAAGAAAAGAATTAAATAAATTCTTAAATTCTAATAGTTTTGTTATTATAAATTCGTTATATTTAATATTAAAACAATTCTTTGTTG
>JBKDZA010000260.1:0-5332 GCA_046308455.1 Fluviicola sp. | reverse complement strand
GTACTAGGGTGATAAATGCTGTTTTTTTCATAATTAAAATTTAAATAGATATAAATCTAAAGTAATAAAAAAGTGGATTGAAATTTCAACCCACTTTTTTTATATTAAGAAAAATGATTTTTTTTATTTAACTAGTTTCATTTCATTCACTAGATTCGTTGCACCATAGCATTTATCCATGATCCAAAGAACATAACGGATATCACAAACGATTGTACGTTGAATATTTGGTTCAAAATAAATATCACCAGACATTGCTTCCCAGTTACCATCAAAAGCAGTTCCGATTAATTCACCATTTCCATTGATACATGGTGAACCTGAGTTTCCTCCTGTAATATCATTGTTAGTTAAGAAGTTTACCACCAATTTTCCGTTTTCACCATATTGACCGTAATCTTTTTTCTGCCAAACTTCTTTCATACGCTTGTCAATAAAGAATTCAGGATTAGTTTCATCTTCTTTCGCCATCATACCATCAATTGTTGTGAAATAATCATATTTCACAGCGTCACGTGGTTCGTAAGCCAAAACATTTCCATAAGTTAAACGCATTGTTGAGTTTGCATTTGGATAGAATTTTTTGTTAGGCTGCATTTCACGAACAGCTTTTACAAATAAACGATTTCCTCGTGCTAATTTGTCATTTGCTTCTTTTACAGATGCTTTCGCCATAGCTTTTTGGTATGAATCATCTAAATCTTTCACTAAAATGAATAAAGGATCTTTTCTCATTTCATCTGCAGAGAAATTTTTCATGAAAGCTTCATATCTTTCTTTGCTAGCAAAAATTGAATATTTTTTCACACGAGACATGAATACTTTAACTGAAGCAGGAGATAATGAATTCAAAATTCCAAGTCTTTGAGCTGCACTTACATCTGTTAAATACATTTTTAACACTTCTTCAACTGTTTCAAACTCGATGTCCATGTTACGCTCAGTATACATTGTTTCAGCTTGAGCAGCAGCAGCTTCCATCAACATTTTAGCACGTTCTTCGTTTCCATTTGCTTTTGCATCTAGAGCCAATTTGTACATGTAAACCAATGAATTCATATCTACTTGACGTGTAAATTCACTGTGATAAACTTTAATGTAAATGATTTCATCTGTTGCCTTGAATGCTTTTTCAATATCAGATAATACACCATCGTATTCAGATTTTCCAGCAGCATATTTCATGAATTCAGTTTCAACCGCACGTTTTTTATCCGCTACTTTATTGTATTTCAATTGTTGTGTTTGTCCTATGAAATATTTCCAATAGTTTGCTACTTGTGCATATTTAGAAGAGTAGTTCAAACGTACAGCAACATCTTTGTCCATGTACTTTTTCATAATTTCTAATTTTTTCGCACGAACGTCTACAATTTTAGGTTGCTCCAAAGAAATTGCTTGTTCAACACCATAAGAAGTCAAATAACGATTTGTTCTTCCAGGGAATCCCATAATCATTGCATAATCACCTTGTTTAACACCTTTAATTGAAACTGGTAAAGAATGCTTTGGTTTTAAAGGAACGTTATCATCAGAAATAACTGAAGGATTATTGTCTTTTCCAGCGTAAATTCTAAACATTGAGAAATCGGCAGTATGACGAGGCCATACCCAGTTATCTGTGTCGCCACCATATTTTCCAGCCGATTGAGGAGGAGTTCCAACTAAACGGACATCTTTATATGTTTGTTTTACAAATAAATAAAACTCATTTCCATTGTAAAAATCAGAAACAAACGCTTCATAGCCTGTTGTAGAAGCATCTTTCACTAAAATATCAGTGATTTCTTTGATTTTTTTAGCACGCTCTTCGTTAGTCATTTTAGAGTTTAATTCCTTTAAAACTTGTGCCGTAACATCTTCCATACGAATCATGAAAGTTGCAGTCAATCCTGGAACTTTAATTTCTTCCCCATGATTTTTTGCCCAAAATCCGTTATCTAAGTAATTTTTCTCTGGAGTTGAAGCACCTGCAATAGCATCGTATCCACAGTGGTGATTCGTTAAAACTAAACCTTGAGATGAAATCACTTCACCTGTACAAAATCCACCAAAAGAAATTACAGCATCTTTTAAAGATGAATTATTGATGGAATAAACCTGCTCTTGTGTCAGTTTTAAACCATGTTTTTTCATGTCCTCATAGTTGCGTCCAATCAAGAATGGCAACCACATACCTTCGTCAGCACGTGCAATATTTGATAGTGCATACGTGAAAATTGAAAGAATTACTAATACTTTTTTCATGTTTATCTATTAATTCGAAGCGCCAAATTAATCAAAATTCAAACCTTTATCGAACCCTTTATCACATTTTTTTACATTTTGTTTATTTCGATAAGGTTAATTTAATTTTAGTGCTCTTTGTTGTCAGGGATTTTATAAAAAAGTACAATCATAGAAACGTCAATTATACACCCAAATCAACCATTCACAAAGTACAAGGAAAACCACTATTAAAAAGAGTGATTAATAAGCTATGTTTGTGTAACATTTAAAAGTTAACTTATGAAAAAAAACTATTCAATTAAGCCAAAATTATCACTGATTTTAGCGACTACTTTAAGTATTTCCTCTTTTGGGAATCTTGAAGCACAAACTTCTACTTTCAATTACACTGGAGGTATTCAAACATACACAGTTCCATGTGGTGTTGACTCTATTTTCATTCAAGCTTGGGGAGCTCAAGGAGGTTCAGGAGCAACAGGTGGTAACAGCGCCACTGGTGGAACGGGTGCATTAGGAGGTTATGCAGAAGGATGGTTATTAACTACTCCAGGTGATATCTTAAATGTATTTGTTGGTGGTCAAGGTACTGCGCCTACTGGAGGTTTCAACGGAGGTGGAAATGGTGGTTCTACAAATGCTGGTGGAGGTGGAGGTGCCTCTGATGTAAGATTTGGAGGAACTGCAGAGTCAAATAGATTACTTGTTGCTGGCGGCGGCGGCGGCGGTGGTCGTGCTGGTTGTGAGCAAACCACTGTAGTTGGTGGAAATGGCGGAAACGGTGGCGGTGACGTGGGTCAAGATGGTGCTGATGCTCCAACATCTGGTGGTGTTGCAGGTGGAGGTAAAGGAGGGAACTTTGGCGCTATAGCAGGAGCTTCAGGTCCAGCTGGTCAAGGATGTGGTGGCTTTTTAGGTCAACCTGGAGGATCTACAACTAGTGGTTCTGGTGCTAATGGTGGAGCAGGTCAATCTTGTTGTTGCTTTACTTTTGGATCTATCCCTGGCGGCGGCGGCGGCGGTGGCGGTTACATCGGCGGTGGTGCTGGTGGTGGCGGTTCTGCTGGTACAACAGGATGTTCTGGAAATGACAAAGGTGCTGGTGGCGGCGGCGGCGGCGGAACAAGCTACATTGGTGGTGTAATAAATGGTACTACAAATAACGGTGTTTGGTTAGCAAATGGTCAAGTTACAATTTCTTGGACAGATCCAACTCCACCTGCACATACAATTTCTGGAGATACAAGTGTATGTTTAAATGATACAATTAGTTACTCAATTCCTGCAGATGCAAATTCAACTGTATATACTTGGACTGTTCCAGCAGGGATTAACTTAATTTCAGGTCAAAATACAACATCTGTTTCAGTTGTTGGAGTAACAGCTGGAAACTATATGATTTATGTTCAAGGTGTAAATGGTAACTGTTCATTAAGTGGACCAGTAGATAGTATCGAAGTTGTAGTATATGCAAATCCTGTTTTCTCAATTGAATCTTTCCCAGGAACAACTGTTTGTAATGGTGATTCTTTGTTATTGAATGGAAATGGATCAAATATGACATTCGTTTGGAATAATGGAATCTCAAATGCTGTTTTATTTGCACCAACTACAAGTACAACATACACAGTTGTTGCTACTGACAATGTTTCTGCTTGTCAATCTCAATTGTCACAATTGGTTACTGTAAATCCTTTGCCAAATGTAGGTTTAACTTCAGCAATCCCAAGTCCATTCTGTGGTGGTCAAAATGTTGTTTTAACTGGAACTCCATCTGGAGGTTCAATGACACAACTTTCAGGTCCATCTTCTGCTTTGACAGGAACTACTTTCAATGCTTCAGCTCCTGGATCTTGGAATATTGAATACGAGTTTACAGATGCAAATGGTTGTACAAATACAAATGTTCTACCAATTGTTGTTGATTGTATGTTAGGACTTGAAATTAAAGCTTCTGAAGGTTTAATGAATGCTTATCCTAACCCAACAACGGGTAACTTTACAGTTTCAAGTAAAGATAATATCAATGGTATCGTTCAATTATACAATGAGTTAGGTCAATTGGTATATGAATTAGAAATCAATGGTGTAAATTCAAAACAAATTGAATTGAAAAATATCGCACCAGGTACTTATCAATTAAAAATTACTAGCAATGGACAAGTTTATTCTGGTAAAATGAATGTAATTAAATTCTAAAAATAATTTAAAGTTGGGGTTTGTTTCAAATCCCAACTTTTTTGTTTTAAATCAGATTTACTTTTTATAGATAATTTCCACCCGACGGTTTTTCGTCATTCCTTCTTCAGTGTCTTCTTTTGCAACAGGTTGCGTATTACTGTGACCAAAAGTTGCAATGCGTTTTGGATCAATTCCATTTTCCACTAAAATACGTTTGACTCTTCGAGCTCGATCAATTGACAATTGCATATGAGGAGAACAACAGACATGTCCGTGTAATTCAATATTAATTTCTTTGTGCTCGTTTAAAAATTTGGCTAATTCAAATACTTTAGGTTGTGATTCTGGTAGTAAAATGTCAAGTGTATTCTGAAAATTCAAGTTTAAATTAATTTTTTGATTCATTGAAATGCGTTCAATTTTGTAAATGATCACATCAACTCTTCGATTCAAACTATCAGTATCTTTCAATAGTTTTCTTTCTCCAAATGATTTTGATTGGACTATTCTCTTGATTCCATTTGCTTGAAGAAAAAAAGTGACAGATTTGTTTCTACTTAAACTTAACTTTTCATTTTTCTCGGTTGAACCCCTTGGGTCTGTATATGAAAAAATTGCTGCTTCAAAATTGGTGTCTAAATATTTCTTGCAAAAATTCAGTTCCCTTTCAGATATTTGAATTTCAGATGAGTTAGTCGCAAAGAAAAAAGAAATCGAATCGATTTTACTTCTTTTTAAGAGATCTTGACTGAAAACGAAATAATTCAATAATAAAAGTGATAAAGTAAGGAGTTGTTTCATGATTTTAACTATTTTTCAGAAGTGATTTACAGAACTATTCTACTATACGTAAAAATTTAAAAAATGATACAAATCGATTTTGAGATTTTAAAAGATAGAAAATCAATTAACTTCGTAATTAAAA
>JBKDZA010000259.1:0-18452 GCA_046308455.1 Fluviicola sp. | reverse complement strand
TATAAAGACAACAAAAATTACCAGTAAAATTTTCGGAGAAAATTTCAAACAAATAGAAACTTCTCTGTTTGAAGGAGGAAAACTAGTTTACAAAATAATTGAGGAAAATAAATATCCAAATTTACATAATATTGAATGCGAACTATACTACTTAAATCGATCAGCAAAAGTAAATTTCTTTAAAAAAATGGGGGTTCATTCTGTTGAGTATGGACATATTTTTGTTTATAAAAATGGACTACGAATTTATCCCTATGGCGACAGGAATGAAGACCCTTTAAGGATGGATAATCGCAAATCTCAAGGACATAGTAGATATATTGGAACTAGGGAGTCAATGGGTTACATTTACATTAATGAGCCAAATGATGAGTTACGTGAAACATCAAGTCGTGGTGATGGATTAATAAAGTCAAAAACATATTTTGAATTAGTAGAATGGTTTTATGATAATCTTAAAAGGCTAGAAAAGTATATCATAGATATTACAGATTGGGGAAATGAATTATCAAATGAAGATTATATCAAGTTAGATAATCTAAACCAAAAAAAGGCAATCGAAGATTTAATATTTAATCTAACCAAATCCAAAGGAATAATTTCTTTTGAAGTTTCTCCTGAGATTTTCGAAATTATTGACAAGAAGCAAGAAAAATCAACTAAAAACAGTCTTACAAAAATAAAAAAACAGTTAGAGAGTAATAATTATGACAAAGATGCAATAGTTGAAAGTATATCAAAAATTGAAAAGAATCTAGACGATTTAAAAAAGAATTCAGAGGAAGCAACAGAAGAGGCTCTTGAAAAAGGAATAAAAAATGAAGAGCTTACTATTGAAATTGAAAAGAAAAACGAACAATTATCTATTCGCAATTCTATTGATTCTCAAGATATAGAAAATGTCACTAATCTTCATCATCAAGTCTTTGTTGTTTCAGACACAATCAGTTCGATACTAGATGAAATGCACAACATGATATCTCTAGGTGAAGGCATTAGCGAAGATGAACTTAAACAATTTATTGATGAGTTAACTCTTGAAAATAGTAAAGTAGAATCTTTATCAAGATTTGGTATGCGTGCTATTTTTGAAGATTTTAACTCAGTGAAAGAAAATAGTCTACCTGATTTTATAAAAGATTATGTTGAAAAAATATCAAATTATTTCAAAAACAATAAAGTAGATGTAGTTTTTAACCAATTGACAAATAAAGATTTTACAACAAGGTTTAGACCATTGGACATTTCAATAATAATTGATAACATGATTAATAATTCAAAAAAACATTCTGCAAAACATTTAGAAATTAGCACAAAAAATATTGACGATTCCACGTTACAGTTTATTTTTAAAGATAATGGATTAGGCTTCCATAGAAGTATAAAAGAGATCAAAGAAATATTTAAACCAGGGTTTTCAACTACTAAAAGTACTGGTCTTGGGTTATTTCACATTAGTAACATATTAAAAACTTACAATTGGGATATATATGTAAATGAAAATTATACTGAAGGTGCTGAATTTATAATAACTATAAAAAAATGAATCTAGAATATAAAATATTATGGTTTGAAGATGAGCCTGCTTCATTCAACGCAAAGAAACGATTAGTAAAAAGAATTGTTGAAAATTTCGGATTCAATTTTCCTGATCCTAAAAATGAAATTGATGGATCAAACATTGATAATTTAAATTTTGCAAAATACGATTTAATCATTTCTGATTTAAAGTTAAGTGACGTTGAAGGGACTACAGTATTAGATATAATTAGAGAAAAAGGTATATATACAGAGGTTGTTTTTTATTCTTCAATTGGTGAATCTGCATTGCGCGAAGAATTGAAAAGATTTGAAATTGATGGAGTTTATTGTGCTGATAGAACAAATGAAAACTTCAAAGAAAAAGTTGAGAAGGTTATTGAAACAACTATAAAAAAAGTTCAAGATGTTAACAATACAAGAGGTTTAGTTATTGCAGAAACAATATTATTAGAAAAGAAAATTGAGAATATTCTTCTTGAATATTTTAATGAGACTGAAAATATTTTAGAAGAACAAAAAGGTGAACTGTTAAGGAATATTCATTCTAAAAAAGTTACAAGACACAAATCTGAAATTGAAGAATTAGAAAAGGTTGATTTTAAGGATATAAAGATATTAATTGAAAAAGATGTTTTAACAGCCTCTAATAGTTTTGATGCAGTACAAAGTATTTTAAAGAGTAAGATTAAAGACCTTGGAATACAGATGTCTCAAAAAGGAATATTGACTGAAGAGAGAATTATACTTGAAGAAAAACGCAGTAGATTAACTGTTATTAAAGCTGAGTTAAATAATTTCCGTGATGAAATATTAAAAATTCGTAATACGCTTGCGCATGTTGAAGAAGAATTTGGAGACGATGGTGTACCATTTCTAAATAGTTTGAATTCTGATGGATCAATTATACGATTTGACAATACTGAATATATTAAAATTCGGAGGGATTTTATAAAACACAATAATAATCTGGACACGATTATTGAGCAATTAAAATAAAAAAGCTTTCAAGTCAAAACGTGATATCTTGAACGAAAAAAAATAACGAAGTTTAAGATTATCTATTAGAAATAGTGATTTTAAAGAAAAACTACCTCTCTCCTTTTCCTTCTTTTTTATCTCCGCTCTCATTCTCATTTTCGCCCTGTTTTTCCTTGTCCCAGAAAGTAGGTTCCTTGAAGCGTATAATCGAAATGAAGTTTGTGCTGATTTCACGAATTAAGACGGAGGAAAGTAAGCCTGTTACTTGGGAATAGATAATGGAATATTCTGTGGTGTAAACTCCGTTTTTAAAGATTTTCTTTGTGAGTAAATTTCCGTATTGATCGTATACAAATTGCACTTCTTCTAATGGAATGGAATCGGTGTTTTTGATGGTCTTAATTCCAGCAATGAAGCCTTTGTCGGAATAGGTGTAATAACTCGTGATGCGGTTTTGAGTGATGGTAAAGAGTTCTTCTGTTCTACTCAAAAATCCAAGAGAATCGTAATACGAAGTGTATTCCAAGTATTGATTTCCGTATGAATTGTAGACTTTCTTGCGGAATTGACCCAAGTATTCTTCATACTTCATCGTTTCCGAATTCCACAGTAAACTACGTTCAATTTCGGGATCTAGCAAAGAATGTAACGTATCGATATCGCGGTAAACATCTTCCTGGATTACTCTACCCAAGGTATCACGCGTATAAATTGTACGTAAAAAGCCTTTTTTCTGACTCTGTGACCACATTTTTAGACCTCTTTCGTCGTAGGTGTAGAAAGCGACAGAAGAATCCGTTAAAATGTCTCCTTTTGCTGTTTTGTAATGACGGATCAAGTTTCCAAGTGTATCGAACTGAAATTCGTAGACAAAATCTGTTTGACGCATCACGTCTCCTTGTTTCTTGAAAACGTATTCTCCTTTTATTTCTTTGATTTTACTCGCTTTTACAAACTTCGTGTTGAAAAAAGGAATATCTGTGAAGGCGTTTCCAGTTGAATTGTCTAATAATTGTGCGTGTGAAAAAGAAGAACAGAAAAGCACAAATAAGAAAAAGCTGCTTCCGAAAAAAGAAACAGCCATTCTAGTATATCTGATTTGAAAATTCGTCTTCAAATTACAATTTCATCAAATAAGAAAGCAAGAAACCTAAACCTAATGTTCCAATAGTTGATAACAACAACGCAACAAAAGTCAAAGGTTGAATTTTAATTTTCTCACTCGTTTCTTCGTTTTTACTTAAAATAACAATAATGATTTTCAAGTAATAGTAAATACTGATTCCAGAATTAATCAATGCGATCAGAATCAACCACCAGTAGTTTGTCCACAATGAACTAAACACGATGTATTTTCCAAAGAAACCTGCAGTTGGAGGAATTCCAGCCAAAGAAAGAATTGAAATCACTGCTACAGTTGCTAGGAAAGGATTTCTTTTTCCTAATCCACGTAAAGCTTCGATATCGTCTTCTTTGTCGTTTATTGAAGTATTCACCGCAATAATTCCCAAAATTCCCAATCCATAAGAACCCATGTAGAACCACAACAATAATGGCGATTCCATAGAAGTATTCATGAATATTAATAAGGTATATCCAACGTGTACAATTGATGAGTAAGCCATCACACGTTTTAATTTGCTTTGTTTTAATGCCGATAAATTTCCGACAAACATGGATAAAATGATCACAATCGCTAAAATCCCTGTAAGCATTTCATTTACTTTTCCGAAAGTAGAGAACATCCAGAATATTTTACCGAAACCGACGAAAGCAGCTAATTTAACTACTGAAGCCATGTAACCTGTAACTGGAGTTGGTGCTCCGTCGTAAACATCTGGTCCCCAAAAATGGAAAGGCGCTGCTCCAACTTTGAAGATAAATCCTCCTAACAACATTGCTAATCCGATAATCAACATCACATTTGTATCACCAGAAACTTGCAGTTGAGTGAACATCTCTGCAAAGTCAAATGTTGTTGTAGCGCCATAAATCCAAGCAATTCCGAACAAGATAATTCCTGTTGCGAATGAACCCATCAAAAAGTACTTGATTGCAGCTTCCGTTGAGCGTACATCATCTTTGTTTGAACCTACCAATACATAAACAGGAATCGATAAAATTTCCAATGCCAAGAAGAACATGAAGAAATCCGTGAAAGCAGTCATCATCATTGCTCCACACAAAGAGAACAACATCAAACCTAAGTATTCTCCCGTATGGTTTGGTTTTTCTTTGAAACGTTCGTAGCTCAATAAGGAAACAATTAAAGTCAAAATCAATAAACTGACTGAAATTAAAACTGAGTATTTATCAAAATCTAAACCTTTGTAATCGCCAAACGAAACGATGATATAATCAGTTTTCAAGTAAACGATAGAAGAAACTATCGCTCCTAAAATCCCAACAATTGTTGTTCCAATTACTAAAGCAGGTTTCTTAGCGAATGAACCGAACAGTGCGGCTAAAGCGGTAATAAATATTATAATTAAAGCATCCATTTCTTACTTCTATTCAGTTTTATTTAATATGTGCAATTAAAGCTTCAACACTCGGTTGAACATAACCAATGATTGCTTGAGGGAAAACTCCCAATACAACAACCACAATCATGATAACAGCAAAAACTACTAATTCACTCCAATGTAAATCGGCAAAACTCTCACGTGTAGTTGGTCCATACATACTCAACTGGTATGCGCGGAACGTGTAAACAGCTCCAATAATTACAGATGTTCCAATTAAAACACCTAAAATCCATTGGAAATTGTACACTCCTTTAATCAATAAAAACTCACCAATAAATCCACTTGTAAAAGGAACTGAAACAGAAGCAAAAGCTAAAGCTGCAAACCAAAACGCAAACTTAGGCGCTTGTTTTGCGAATCCGCCTAACTCGTCTAATTGACGTGTATTCACTCTTCTTTCAATTACATCAACTGCTAAGAACAAACCAATAGCCACAAAACCGTGGTTGATCATTTGTAAGATTGAACCTGAAATTGTTTCGTTGTTTAGTGTGAAAATACCTGCTGCAATCAAACCAACGTGTGACATAGAAGCAAAAGCAAACAAGCGCTTCATGTCTTTTTGCATAATCGCAATAATCGCAGCATAAATTACTGAAATTGTTGCAATCGCAATGATCCATTCAACTGTACATTTACACGAAAATACTTCTGGGTACATTGGAACAATCCAACGAATAATTCCATAAAGAGCCATTTTCAACATCAAACCAGAAAGCAACATCGTACCTGCCATCGGAGATTTTGAATACGTTGATGGTTGCCATGTGTGGAAAGGGAAAATTGGAATTTTGATAGCAAAAGCTAACAAGAAACCACCCATGATCCATGTAGCATATTTTTTGTCCAATACTAACTCAATCAAGTGTTCGTAACCAAAAGATTTTGCTCCGTATCCTAATGCGAAAATTGATGCTAACATTGCCAATGAACCAACAAAGGTATAAATGAAGAATTTTATCAAGGCTGCTTTACGCTCAGGTGCACCAAACAAGTAAGCGATAATAAAGATTGGAATCAATGTGATTTCCCAGAAAACGTAGAAGAAAACTGCATCTAAAGCTAAAAACACACCAATCAATCCGAATTGCATGAAAAATACCATGCTCACAAACGTACGGTTATTAGCGATTTCATTTTTAAAATTAGAAATCAAAATCAAAGGAACTAAAGCTGTTGTTAGTCCAATCATCATCAACGAGATTGCATCGTAACCAAAAGCTAAGTTGATTTTACCTAAAAATTGATCATTGATAATGTAATGAATTTCACCTGTTTCTGCATTGTAATTTGCGAACAATACTGCTAAGACTCCAAATACAGCGACACTTGCAAGGATAGAAAATGCTTTAATTCCAGATTTTGGAATAAACAAAGCCAATAATGCAAAAGCAGCTGGGAGAATAAATAATAAACTTTCCACTATTTTGAAATATAGAATAAAACGTAAAGAACAATACCAACTAATCCGAAGACCATCCAAAGGATGTAACTATCTGTGCGACCAGTTTGCCACTTGCGCACCAAGTTTCCAGATTTTCCGATTACTTCTCCGATACCAACTACACCTCTGTGTAAGAAAGCACCTTCAAAATACTTCGATCCTTTTTCAGACATCCAAGTAACAGGACGAACGAATAAGAAGTTGTAGATTTCATCAAAATACAATTTGTTCATCGATAATTTTTCCCATCCTTTCACATTTTCATCTGCAACTGGAACTGAGTTTTTCTTACCGTAAACAACATATGTAATTACAAGAATAATCAAAGACATTGCTGCTGCAGCAACCATTAAGATCAACGCTAAATTCGGATTTTCTTTTGCTTCGTGCAAGTGATTCATTCCTAACACATTTGTACGGAACAATTTATCCATAAAATGTGCTTGGTCGTGTAACCAAATTCCAGGTAAATTCAACAATCCACCAAAAACAGAAGCAATCGCTAAAATGATTAAGGGAATCGTCATTGATTTTGGACCTTCATGTACGTGGTGTTCTTGCTCATGTGTCCCGCGGAATGAACCGTGGAAAGTCACAAAATATAAACGGAACATGTAAATCGCAGTTAAAGCAGCCGAAGCCATTAAAGCGAAGTACAACCATTGTCCATGAGAAAATGCATGTGCAATGATTTCATCTTTCGAATAGAAACCTGAAAGTAATGGGAAACCAGCAATTGCTAATGTTCCAATTAAGAAAGTTAAATGTGTTACTGGGATTTTCTTGCGTAAACCTCCCATGTTGCGAATATCTTGATCGTCGCTCATCGCGTGAATCACAGAACCAGAACCTAAGAACAACAATGCTTTAAAGAAAGCGTGTGTTGTAACGTGGAACATAGCCGCTGTGTATGCGCCCATTCCTAACGAAACGAACAACATCCCCAATTGAGAAACAGTTGAGTAAGCCAATACTTTTTTGATATCGTTTTGTCGCATGGCAATGAAAGCCGCAACAATTGAAGTCGCTAGACCAATGTATAACATGACGTCTTTTGTCATTGGAGCTGCTTCAAACAAATAATTTGAACGAACAGTTAAGAAAATACCTGCTGTTACCATTGTCGCAGCGTGGATCAAAGCTGAAACTGGAGTTGGTCCGGCCATCGCATCTGGTAACCAAGTAAACAATGGAATTTGAGCAGATTTACCAGTTGCACCGATAAACAAGCACATAGTAATTCCGAAAATCATCCAATCGTTTGTGGCGATTTTAGCCAATTCGAAACGTTCTGCTAATTCACCGTATTCAAGTGTACCGAATTTTGCAAGAATTAAAAACAAACCAACTAGTAAACCTAAGTCACCAATACGGTTCATAATAAATGCTTTTCTTGCAGCCAATGTGTTTTTGAAATCTGAATACCAGAATCCGATCAATAAATAAGAACAGATTCCAACACCTTCCCAACCGAAGAACAATAAGAAGTAGTTACTTCCTAGAACCAAAGTCAACATGGCGAAGATGAACAAATTCAAGTAAACAAAGAATTTATAGAAACCTTCATCGTGTTTCATATAGCCCATTGAGAACAAGTGAATCAATGTTCCAACACCTGTTACGATTAAGGTCATCCACAAGGACAAGTTATCCGCTAAGAAACTTGCGTTTAATTGGAAACTATCTGTGTGTAACATTGTAAACAATTGGATGCGAACGCTTTCACCATTTTTCACTTGGAAGAAAGCCATCAATGCAAGTGCAAATGCGATTGCCATTACACCTGTTGCGATAGCACCAACAGTATTTTTAGACAGTTTTTTACCAACTGTACCATTTATTAGAGCACCTACTAATGGAAGTGCAATAACCAAAGGGATTATTTGTGCAACTGTCATTTTTTAGTGCTTTAATTTATTAAACAAACGAATATCAACAGATCGTGTATTTCGGAACAAGAGTACCAAAATAGATAAACCGACAGTTGCTTCTGCTGCTGCTACAACCATGATAAAGAAAACGAACAATTGTCCATCTGCTTTTCCAAAATATGTTGAGAAAGCTACCAACAATAAGTTTACTGCATTCAGCATTAATTCAACGCACATCAAAAGAATGATGGCATTTTTACGATACAATACTCCAAATACACCAATCACAAAAAGGACCGTTGCGAGGATCATATAATGTTGGATTTTTACACCCGATTCGAACAAAGTTGCTAGTACCATTTTATTCTGTAATTTGTTTGTCACGTTTTGCCAATAACACTGCTCCTACCATTGCTGCAAGGAACAATACGGAAGAAATCTCAAATGGTAAAACATATTTTGTAAACAATAATTGACCTAGGTTTTCCACTAAACCAGCTTGACTGTCAACAGGAACATTCGGATCTAAAGGAATCATTACTGCATCTCTTAAAGAAGCAACAACAACCGTTAATAAAGATCCTGCTCCAACAGCAGCGCCAATAGTCATGAAAATACTATTTCTAGGTTCGTTTTCTTTATTCAAATTCAATAACATCAAAACGAATAAGAACAATACCATAATTGCACCAGCATAAACAATAATATTAACGATTGCTATAAACTGAGCGTTCATCAACACATAATTGGCAGTGATCATAAAGAAAGTAAGTACCAAGTACAATACACTTCTTACGGGATGCTTACTTAGAACAACCATCATAGCGGTTCCAACTGTAAGTCCACCTAAAATATAAAATATCAATTCTAAACTCATGAGTTTGCAGGGCGTTTTCCAGTTAATTGTCTTTTGGTAATGTCAATAGGGTTATTCACATCTTCCACTAATTTATCTTTTCCGTAAACGAAATCATTGCGCTCAAAATAAGTAGGAACGATACGATCTGTTAAGAAAATAGCTTCTTTCGGACAAGCTTCCTCACACAATCCACAGAAGATACAACGCAACATGTTGATTTCATATGTTTCAGCATATTTTTCTTCGCGGTAAAGGTTTTCTTCTCCTTTTTTGCGTTCAGCAGCGTTCATTGTAATAGCTTCAGCTGGACAAGCAACAGCACATAAGCCACATGCTGTACAGTTTTCACGTCCTTCTTCGTCGCGTTTCAATACATGTTGTCCACGGTAAACAGGAGCAAACTCGCGTTTCACTTCTGGGTACTTGGTAACATTGTGTCTTTTGAATAAGTGTTTGAAAGTAATCCACATACCGCTTAAAATAGCAGGTACGTAAAGCGACTCCCAAAATGTCATTTTCTTATTCGAGACAACTTTTTTTCTATTTGATAAACTTTCCATTTTTATCTTAATTGAATGCTTGATTTGATTTCAGGTTTAATTTCAGATTTGATTTCAGTTTTCACTTTTTCAACTTTAGAAGTTGCTTTTGTGTTTTTATTGAACCATCCTGATGTGAAAGCAATTACTAAACCTGTAATCAATAAGTTAATTAAGGCCATTGGAATCATTTTTTTCCATCCCAAGTGCATCAATTGATCGTAACGGAAACGAGGAAGTGTCCAACGAATCCACATGAATACAAAGATGAAGAAGAATGTTTTTCCGAAGAAAACTGCAGTTCCTAAAATCGTTAATGTTAAACCACTGAAGGCATCCATTCCAGGGAAATTGTATCCCCCAAAGAACAAAGCTGAGATTACAGCAGACGAAATAAACATGTTTACATATTCAGAGAAAAGGAAGAAACCTAATTTCATTGAACCGTATTCTGTGTGGTAACCACCAATTAACTCAGATTCACATTCCGCTAAGTCGAAAGGTGCACGGTTACATTCCGCCAATGCACAAACGAAGAAAATGAAAAATGCGAGTGGTTGTTTGAAGAAATTCCATGTAAAGTAATTATCCGCCCAGAAACCATGTTGTTGGTCAACGATATCGCGAATACTTAAACTTCCTGTCATCATTACAATTGTAATAACAGAAACTCCCATTGCTAATTCGTAAGAAATCATTTGAGAACTCGCACGAATAGCTCCGAACAAAGAGTATTTGTTATTTGAGGCCCAGCCTCCAATCATAATTCCGTATACACCGATGGAAACAATTCCCATGATGAATAAAATTCCAATATTTACATCTGCAACTTGAAGACTATAAACAGTATTTCCAGAGACAAAGTCAGGTCCCCAAGGAATAACAGCTCCAGTCAATAAGGCTGTGAACATAGCGATTCCAGGTCCAAGGATAAACATCCATTTATCTGCGTTTTTCGGGATAAAATCTTCTTTGAAGAACATTTTTCCAGCATCAGCAAGTGGTTGTAGTAAACCCCATGGTCCCGCTCTATCTGGTCCGATTCGGTCTTGCAACCATGCTGCAACTTTACGTTCCATCAATGTTAAATATGCCGCAATACCTAAAGTAATGGCAAATAAAACAACGATTAAAATAATTGAATAAAGCATTTTTCTATTTGTTTAATTTTCCTTGAGCTTTCTTTGCTTCACGTTTAGGGTCATTTGTTAAATAATGACCTTGAGAAATCACTGAATTTCTACTAATAACGCGTGGACCTTCGATGTTCCAATCTTTTTTGTCTTTCTTTTCAAAACGACAATCGTTGCAAATCCATCCTGGTTTACCGTCCACATCTTCGATTTCACCGTATTGATCTTTGCGACCAGTTACACGTAAAATTTCGTCACCGTACATCCAAACAGTAGCTTTTCCAGCACATTTTGTACACTCACAAGAAGCATTCATTGGTTTCAAGAACCACACACGCGATTTGAATCGGAATGTTTTATCTGTTAAAGCTCCAACTGGACAAACATCAATTACATTTCCTGAAAAATCATTGTCGATTGCTTTCTCAATATACGTTGAAATCTCAGCGTGATCACCTCTGTGCATCACACCGTGAACACGACCGTCAGTAATTTGGTTAGCCGTATACACACAACGGTAACACAAAATACAACGATTCATGTGCAATTTGATTTTGTCACCAATGTCAATCGGATCGTAGGTTCTACGTTTTTCTTCGTAACGCGTACCTTCTTTTCCGTGTTCAAAACCTAAATCTTGTAAGTGACATTCGCCTGCTTGATCACAAACTGGACAATCCAATGGGTGATTGATTAACAAAAATTCTGTTACAGCACCACGATTTTCGTGCACACGTACAGATGATTTATTTTTCACGATCATTCCATCCATTACCGGAGTAGAACAAGAAGCGACCAATTTTGGCATTGGACGTGGATCCGCAGCTGAACCAGCAGCAACTTCAACCAAACACGTACGGCATTTTCCTCCAGAGCCCTCAAGCTTGCTGTAGTAACACATAGCGGGTGGAACGACATCGCCACCAATTTTTCGAGCAGCGTTTAGAATCGTTGTTCCCGGTTCTACTTCTACCTCGATATCGTCAATGATAACTTTTACCATAATATTTTATGAAATATTATTAATACCATATACTAAAGATTTTATAAAATTAACTGTTGAAATTGACATACCTAAATCTATTGGGAATTTTTTTTCGTTTATTAAATCCCAATCTGACTCATGTGAAATTTTATTACGCCTATCAATAATGTTTGACAATTCACTTTTAATATCACTTGCACTCAATCCTTGTATCCCTATTGTTTCTAATTGCGTCCAAATATTTTTAATATTTAAGTTGTTAAAGATATATTCAATACTCTTAGGTGACTGATAGGAATCTGTCTTTTGGATTTTTCGCATCTCTTGAATAAGATAGTTACGTTTTGCATCTAGTGATGGAGCTGCATCTAATTGTCTCATTCCCTGTATAGAAATTAATAAGCTGTCAAATTTAATTTCAAAATTACCTACACCTAAATATCCCTCAACAATTTCATTTCTATAAAACTCATGCATATAGTTATCTAGTGCGCTAATAGACAAAACTATTGATGCCCTTAGAATCTCTGATGCTTGATCTTTAAACTCAGGAATATTTGTAATAACATTTTGATAAATGCTATTTAAATCATCAATTGATGAAATATTTCTAATAAAATTATTGTATGCTAAATTATTAGTTGCCAAATTTAAATTGCTTCGTTTATTATAATATCTGCAAAATCAAAAAACTTTGCTTTAAAACTTTCAATACTTACATTTTGATTATCTGCTAAAAATCCTGAATTACCAGTATCAATATTTGTTAAAAGGAAAACTGGTTTGTTAGTTTTGTGAGATACTTGCTGAAGTGTATTAAAGTTATTAATTTCAGCTAAACAAAAATCTTCTCTTTCAACAATATTCTTAGTCTCTCTTAATGAGGGTATTAACTTAGATGTTATTTCGTTATTTAAATCTTCTAATACCCCTTGAACAGCTTTTGCAGGTTTTTGATTTTTAATATTGTAATTATTTACAGTATATCCCAACATTTTCGTTTTATAATCAGGTAATGGATAAACTGAATCTAAAAAATGTACTTTAGCTTTTTCACTCCAAGAAGACCATGCTGGTAGTACTTTAGCTAACGAATTTATAGCTTGCTTTGAAAAGAAGTCTACCCCACAAGGAATAACAAAATAGTTTGAAGAAAATAATAGAGTTTGATTTATTGCACTAAGCCCTGGATTTAAATCAATTAAAACGTAATCTATTTCATACTTTTCACAGCACTTTCTAATTAACCGATAAAAAGAACCTGGTAAATTAGTCATTGTTAAAAAAGTCACATTAAAATTAATTGCAACACTAAGTTGGGTTTCATTTTCACTAATATCAAAAGATCCAGGCAACAAAAACAAATTTTCATTTCCTTCAATTTGAGGACAATAAATAGCTTCAATTAATGTAGGTCTAGCTTCAAATGCAGGTGCAACACCTATTTTTATGTTATCATTAGGGAAATTAATATAATGTTGCTCAAACTTTTCTTCTCCTAAAGCAACACTAGATAAATTACATTGTGAATCGGCATCAACCATTAATACCTTTTTACCTTTTTGGGAAAGTGCCCATGCAAGATTGTACAATTGAGTTGTCTTTCCGACCCCTCCTTTGTGATTAAAAAATGTAATTATCTTTTCCATATTTTTTATACTAAAGGCATGTGAGCACTCGCAATTCCGAAGTTGCGTTTTTGCGCTTCTTCAGGGTGCGTGATATGCCATTCAAACTCTTCTCTAAAATGACGAATTGCCGCAGCAACTGGCCATGCAGCAGCATCACCAAGTGGACAAATCGTATTTCCTTCAATTTTTTTATTGATATCAGCCAATAATTCAATGTCGTGCATGTGACCTTGACCGTGTTCAATTCTTCTCAATACTTTTTCCATCCAACCAGTTCCTTCACGACATGGTGAACATTGTCCACAAGATTCATGAGCGTAGAAACGAGCAAAATTCCACGTATTTCGAACGATACATTGATCTTCATCAAAAACGATAAAACCACCAGAACCTAACATCGAACCAGAAGCAAAACCACCAATTGCAAGACTTTCATAAGTCATCATTCGGTCTTCGCCTTCAGCTGTTTTACAAATTAAGTTTGCAGGTAAAATTGGAACAGAAGAACCTCCTGGCACCAAAGCTTTTAGCTTTTTACCATTTGCGATTCCACCACAATATTCATCTGAATAAAGAAACTCTTCAACAGAAATTCCCAAATCGATTTCGTAAACTCCAGGTTTTACAATATTTCCACAAGCAGAAATTAATTTCGTACCTGTACTTCTAGCGCCGTCACCAATTTTAGCATATTCAGCTCCACCTTCATTTACGATTGGAACTACAGCTGCAATTGATTCAACGTTATTTACAACAGTTGGACATCCCCACAAACCTTTAACAGCTGGGAATGGAGGTTTAATTCTTGGATTTCCACGTTTTCCTTCCAATGATTCAATCAATGCAGTTTCTTCACCACAAATGTATGCACCACCACCAGGAGCAATTGCTAAATCCAAATCGTAACCTGAACCTAAGATATTTTTTCCTAAGAATCCATTTGCATAAGCTTCAGCAATCGCTTTTTCAACGATTTTCATCACCCACATATATTCTCCACGGATGTAGATATACGATTGATTGGCACCTAAAGCGAAACTTGAAACAATCATTCCTTCAATCAATAAATGAGGAATTTTTTCCATCAAGTAACGATCTTTGAACGTACCTGGTTCAGATTCATCTGCGTTACACAACAAATATCTTGGAACACATTCTGGTTTTGCTAGGAAAGACCATTTCATCCCAGTTGGGAATCCAGCTCCACCACGTCCACGTAATCCAGAAGTTTTAACTTCTTCTAGAACCGCTTCAGGCGACATTGTTTTTAATGCTTTTTCAACCGAACGATATCCCCCATTCTTGCGGTAAACATCAAAAGTTTCGATTCCGGGAACATTTACATGTTCTAATAATAATTTTCTACCCATCGCTTATCCGTTTTGGGAGTTTTTAAATTCATTACGCATCTGATCCAATAATTCGTCTACTTTTTCAGGAGTAAGGAATTCGTAATAATCTTGCTTCGCTGTATCTTCTAACAAGTTTTTGTGCTTGCGACATTGTAGCATTGGGCCGTAACCACATGCACCTAAGCATTCAGCAGTTTTCAACGTAAACATCCCATCAGCACTAGTTTGACCAACTTTAATGTTTAAACGGTTTTCAATGTGTTCAATGATTTTATCCGAACCAACCAACATACACGGTCCCGTACGACAAACTTCTAAAGTGAAATTTCCTGGCTTGTCTAAATGGAACATCGTATAGAAAGTAGCAACTTCGTACACTTCAATTGGTTGAATCTGTAACATTTCTGCGATTGCATTCATTACAGGAACATCTGTCCAACCGAATTCTTCTTGCGCCATGTGCAAAATTCGCATCAATGCAGACTTTTGTTTTCCTTCAGGAAACATTTTTTTCAAGCGCTCCACTTCCGCCATAAAAGAAGGCGAAAACTCAGGTTTACTTGTATTATCAACTATTTTTACTCCTCCACTCATAATTATGCGTCTAATTCTCCTGCAATTACATTCAATGAACTCAAAGTCAAAACGGCATCAGAGATTGTTTGACCTGTAATCATTTCAGGATATGCTTGGTAATAAATAAAACAAGGTCTACGGAACTGTAAACGGTAAGGTGTTCTTCCACCATCTGAAATCATGTGGAATCCTAATTCACCATTTCCTCCTTCAACTGAGTTATAGATTTCTCCAACTGGAACAGGCGTTTCACCCATTACAATTTTGAAGTGATAAATCAATGCTTCCATTTTTGTGTACACATCTTCTTTTGGCGGCAAGTAAAATTCTGGCACATCAGAAGAGAAGTATTTTCCTTCAGGAAGGTTTTTGTATGCTTGTTCAATGATAGCTAACGACTGACGAATTTCTTCTTGTCGAACCGTGAAACGATCGTACGTATCACCTTGCGTTCCAACTGGAATAATGAAATCAAAATCTTGGTAAGAAGAATATGGATTCATGACACGAACGTCATAATCCACACCTGCAGCACGTAAATTTGGACCTGTAAAACCATAATCCAAAGCACGTTCGCCACTAATTGGACCTGATCCAATTGTACGATCCATGAAAATACGGTTACGAAGTAAAAGGTTATCGAATTCTTGGAATTTTCCAGGGAAATCCTTTAAGAATTTTTGCAATTTCTTATGGAATGTTGGCGAAAAATCGCGCTCAAATCCTCCTATACGACCTAGGTTTGTTGTCAAACGAGCCCCACTTACTTCTTCAAACAATTCGTAAATAACTTCACGTTGTTGGAACATGTAAGTAAAACCAGTTAAAGCACCTGTATCAACACCAATAACTGAATTACACACCAAGTGATCTGCAATTCGAGATAATTCCATGATAATCACACGCATGTAATCAACACGTTTTGGAATTTCAGCTCCGATGAATTTCTCCATTGTCATTTGCCAACCAATGTTATTGATTGGAGAAGAACAATAGTTTAATCGGTCTGTAATTGGAGTAATTTGGTTGTAAGGTCTTCTTTCAGCCAATTTTTCAAAAGCACGGTGAATGTATCCAACAGTTTGTTCAGAAGCCAAGATTTTTTCACCATCAACTGTCAAGATATTTTGGAAAATACCATGTGTTGCAGGGTGCGTTGGCCCAAGGTTTAACGGTGCAATTTCACCATCAATTGTTTCGTTAGAAAATTGAGATGCTTTTTGATTGAATTTATTTTTAATATCGCTCATAGTTCAGAAATATTATCTACCGAAGTAGCGATCGTCTTTATCTTCACGGGTTGCGTCTTCCAAATGGTATTCTTTACGCATTGGGAAGTAATCCATTGAATCTTCGTTTAAAATTCGAGTCAAATTTGGATGACCTTCGAAAATCACTCCGAAGAAATCATATGTTTCTCTTTCCAACCAATTTGCTCCAACATAAATATCAGTAATAGTTGGAATTGATGGATTCGAAATTGGTAAATGTGCATTGATTCTTAAACGGACATTGTGTACCAATGAATGTAAATGATAAGATACACGGATTTCACGTCCTTCACGATCTGGGAAATGAGTTGCTCCTAAAAGTGTTAAAAAACTCATTTTCAATTTATCGTCTGATTTCAATTGTTTAATTGCAGCATGAACATCCGAAGAATTCATTTCAATAACCAATAAATCATAATGTACTTCTGAAGTACTGATTTTATCTCCGAACAAAATAGTTAAATGTTCAAGAAGTGATTCGTTTGTCCAATTACTCATCTTCGTTTAATTCATATTTGTTCAACAAATGTTTGTATTCATCAGAATAACGTCTACGAAGAGATTCAGATTTAATCAATTTATGAATGTTCATCATTCCTTCAATGATTTGTTCTGGTCTTGGAGGACATCCTGGAACATATACATCAACTGGAATTACACGATCAATACCTTGTAAAACAGAATACGTATCAAAAATACCACCTGAACTCGCACAAGCACCAACAGACAAAACCCATTTCGGTTCAGCCATTTGTTCGTAAACTTGTTTTAAGATTGGCGCTAATTTTTTTGAAATAGTTCCAGCTACGATTAACAAATCAGCTTGTCTTGGAGAGAAAGACATTCTTTCCATACCAAAACGTGCGACATCGTAATTTGACCCCATTGTTGCCATGTACTCAATACCACAACAAGATGTAGCAAATGGCAAAGGCCAAACGGAATTTGCTCGGGCAGCACCGATAACTTTATCCAAAGTTGTCAATTGAAAACCTTCACCATTGATGGTTTCAACCCCGTTAATTACTTCTACTTTTCCCATTCTAGTGCACCTTTTTTAAGTACGTAGAAAAATCCAGTTAAGAAAAACCCAACAAAGACAAATACAGCTATTAACCCATCTAAACCAAGCGCTCTAAAATTTACAGCGTAAGGATAGAAGAAAATAACTTCTACGTCAAATAATACAAATAAAATTGCTGTTAACAGGTAGCGAATTGATACTGGAAAACGAGCGTTACCAACTTCTTCAATTCCACATTCCCAGTTAGCATCCTTTTTCTTACCTTTTAATCGTGGACCCAAAGCATGTGTTACCGCCAAAACAGTAGCCACAAAACCCACAGCCACAAGGGCTTGTATTAAAATCGGAACGTAATCTGCGGGAGCCGCAACATGATTCGCCATATTCTTAATTTTTAAGACCCACGAAATTAAAACAAATTGCGGAAAAAAAGGTTTTAAAACAGCTTATTTAGAATGATTCTAAAAAGATTTTTTAAAGATTTAAATACTTGTCGGGAACTTTGCCACAAGTTTTTTAATTCCATTGGTATAATGCTGAAGCTAGAACAAGTCTATTGAAAACATTTACTCCGAAACTTCTCCTGTTGTATTTAAAACAATACTCACTTAAATAGTTTTGCATATAATCATTACTTACACCCTTATAGATGTTCCATAACGTTCCTTTTATATTAGATATAGCTTTGTGGACCCAGGGAAGAACTTTCAATATATTCA
>JBKDZA010000258.1:0-21622 GCA_046308455.1 Fluviicola sp. | reverse complement strand
GGAAAAAGTGCTGTTTGACGACACTTTGTCGAAGACATTTTGGCTTGAAAAGTCAAAATCGTCCTCGGTAACAAAGTTAGGAGTTTCACTTTTTTCAGTGAAATATCGCGTAATTTACTAGAAAACGGAGTATAGGCCTAGTACCGATAGCTATCGGTATTTTTGGCACCACCTTTTTGTGGCAATGACAAAAAGGTGGTATGTATGAGTATAATCAAATTCTAATTTGAAAAAAGGGCTAATCTAGGTGAATTAGTCCTTTACAAACAACTCTATTTCGCGGGGTAAGATTTTATATAATCTCCCTAAAATAGTAAGATCTATATTCTTTCGAATAAACTAAATCGGCCCTTAGAAAAAAGGTTTAGAAAAACAAATGAAGAGTAGCGTGGACAAAACTGCTGTTTGACGACACTTTGTCGCAGAGTTTGCAAAACGATGCGGGTACAAAGTTAGGAGTTTCGGTTTTGGCAGTGAAACGCAATGTGGTTTTTCAAAACTTTTTTATACAGGCCTAGCCTTTTGCTTACTTTTTGGCAATGAAAAAGTAAGAATATCATTTTTCTTTAAGTTGTATTAGTATGAACAAATCTCAAATCATTAAAGAAATGTCTTGTATTCTTGGCATTTCTCAAAACAAGACAAAACAAATTGTTGATTTATTTCTAAATCAAATCGCTCTTGGTTTAAACAAAGACGACAAAGTCATATTATCTGGTTTTGGTACTTTTTATATTCTTGAAGAAAAAGCAAATAAACCTCCTAAGAAACGAAAACCACGTTTCAAAGCAGGGACAGATTTAAATTCAATAGTGAATTAATTAAAAACAAAAAGAGGCTGTCTAAAATAAACAGCCTCTAAAATGAATTATTTAATAAAATCAATCTTCTTCTGCTTCATCCGCATCTGGTTCATCACCATAAGAATCGTCGTCGTCATCGTCTGAAGTAGCATCTTCATCTTCCTCATCAACTTTTGCATCTAAGTCCAAATCTTCATCAAAATCATCATCGTCATCGTCAACTGATGGTGACTTAACCGTTAATTTTGGAAGTTTCACTAGATAAATAACTTCTTCTGTTTCCCACAATAATGAGTCAAAGACTTCATTTGTTATGGGGTTAGTCATTTTGGATGTATTTCCTGCAAAACCATCAGGAAAAGCCAATAGCAAAGCTTTCTTTTGCTCAATGGTCATTTTATCATAACTGATAATTGCTTTTTTCTTTGACATGTCTTAACTAAATTTCTAATTTGATTATGCGTTTAATTGGTAAAATTACATTTTGTTTCAAAACAATCGCTTGATCTGTCACAGCCCAAATGGTTGTGTTGACTTGCTTTTTTCCATTGTTGTCCGCAAAATATATTTTCACTTTGTAATGTTCATTGTTTCCTAGAGAATTAGCTCTTTCAACTGCTAACTTTCTTTCTTGAATTAATTCGGGTTCTCCCTCCAACACATCCTCGTGAGGAAATGTCAAATCTGCAACCTCTTCTTTTTCGACTGTAATATATTCCTTATTTTCCATTTGCGGTTTAATGTGACAAAAATAATTGTTCATTTCAGAGTACAGCAAATTTTTTGCAGAAAAATAATGAACTTTTTGATGTTGAACAATTAATTCGTTTTTAATGTTTCATAAGCAAGGAAGATTTAAGAAATTTTCACAAGTTATTTTATTGTTGCTGTTTTCTGAATTTTAGGCACAAAAAAAAAGGAGTAAAAAAAACTCCTTTTATAGTTAGTAGTGCTTTAGCTTGCTAAAATGTGACAAAAATGTCTTCACATATAAATGAAAATCAGGTTGTTTCTAAGGTCTTTTCAGTTTAAGCTAAATACTTACGGGCTAAGAACTGTATTCTTAAATTATAAAACTAGAAAATGAAAAACTGCCTCTCCTTGCAGTGTATTTCCGTTTTCTTTAACCTAACTTAGAGAACAACCTGATTTCATTCTCCTTATTTCCTAAAGCCAAAGTACTACTATTTATTATTTCGATTAAGGAAAATGAATATTTGCATTATTTGAATGAATATTTACTAAATGTCAATTATTTTAACATTATAAATTCTCTATAATTTGAAAGAAAATATCTCTTTTAGCTGATGATAATGGAACCTCAGACCCATCTTTCATAACAACTGAACCCCCATTTCCTTTGTCGTAACGGTCCACAAAATTTAAATTAATTAAGTGCGATTGTTGTACACGCAGAAAAGAATGTCCCGTTAAAAGTGTTTCATATTCTTTCAATGTTCTTGAAACCAATATTTTCTTTCCCTCCGTTAAAAAGAATGAAGTATAATTTCTATCTGCTTCACAACGAATGATATGATCTAAATCAACCACATGAACACTTTCTTGTGTTTTTAAAACCAATCGTTTCTTCTGTGTAGGATTAATGTTGTTTTGTAAGGCTTCAAATTGTGGGGTTTCTTTTTGTTGATTCATTCCCTCCAAAGCTCTTTCAACCGCTCCTCTCAATTCTTCCGGATCAATTGGTTTTAAGATATAATCTAATGCAGAAAATTTAATTGCTTTAATTGCAAATTCCTCATGCGCTGTAATAAAGATTACCTCGAAATTTTTATTTGGAATTGCTTTCAATAGATCAAAACCTGTTCCATCAGGCATTTGAATATCTAAAAACACGATATCTGGCTTGTGTTCTTCTATTGCTAAAAGTCCTGATTTTACGTTCTCTCCAGCTGGAATTGCTGTGATTCCTAAATCAAATGAATCAATCATTTTTGCTATTAATTCACGAGTTCTTTGCTCGTCATCGATAATCAGTGCTTTCTTCATATTTTGATTTTAATTAGTTAAATGTACAGTTTTTTTTAAGATAGTGTGCAAGTAAAATTATGTAGTTACCTCATTTGAAGATTTAAATGGAAGATAAATATTGACTAAAGTTCCTGTTTCAGCTTCTTTATTATAATCATCAAATTCCATTCGACCTTCTATTTTGTATTTGTAATTTAAGTTATTGATTCGATCTTGTGTGATCTTCATCGCCATACTTTTGTGTTCCTTACTTTTCTTGTTTTTTTCTGATGCCTTCCGACCAATTCCATTGTCTTCAATTGTAATGTGAAGCATTTCGTTTTCTCGTTGAATCGTAACGTGAATAAAGCCATTTTCTACAGTATGCAATTGTCCATGTTCGATCGCGTTCTCAATAAATGGTTGCGTAATCATTGGAGGAATCACTCCTTCGATTTCCAAAACTTCGTCAGAAACACGTACTTCGTATTCAAAGCGATCTCCAAAACGTAATTTCTGTGTTTCCATGTATTTTACTAAAATTTCCTGCTCCAATTCGATTGGAATAAACTCTTTGGATGAATTTTCTAATATTAAACGCATTAACTTAGAAAAGTTAACCAAAAACTTAGTAGAATTTTTAGTATCGTGATCATAAATGTAACTTTGAATCACAGACATCGCATTAAATACGAAATGTGGATTCATTTGTGAACGCAATAAACGTTGATTCATTTCTGCTTCTTGTTGTAAGGCTTGAATGTTTTTCTGCTTATTTCTCGAATATAAAATAAATCCAGCTGCAATTAATAGTACAATAATTGTCAAAATGACATAGGTTTGAGAGCGACTTTTCAACTCCGAGTTCTCCAATTTTGCAGATGTCAATTCTTGTTTGTTCTTCTGTATAACAATTGAATCTTGTTGAATTGCAATTAATTTCTCTCGTTGCTCAGAACGATATAATTCAGAAATCTCCGCAATTTTCGCACTTACCTCAACTGTTTTCGCACTATCAGCAAATGCGGTGTACATTTCCAAATATTTGTGGGCCAATTCAATTTTACCAGTCTGTTTGTAAACTTTTGCAATCTCTTTGTATGTCAAATAAATATCTCCTTGATTTCCAAATTGACTTCTTTTTTCAATCGCACGATTCAAATAATTCAGAGCATTAGTATATTTCTTCTGTTTTTCAAAAACGATTCCAACTAAATAATAAACGGTAGAAATTTCAACGCGATTTCCAGCAGATTCAAAATAAATCAAGGAAAAATTGTAATTCGTTAGTGCTTCATCGTATTTCTCTTGTGCCATCAAGACATTACCCAAATACATGTATGCAATTCCTAGTCCTTCATTGTCGTTGCTTTGTTGCAATACTTTAATAGCAGATTTTAAATTCGTTAATGCAGTTGAATAGTCTTTTTTAGCTACAAAAACAGGTCCTAAATTCATTTTTGATAATGCAACCAAATGATTTGAATTGATTTTTTCTGCAGTTTCTTTTGCTTGATAGAAGTAGCGATATGCTTCAGTGATATTTTGAATTTTTAATTGTGCTCTACCCAATTCTAATTGAATGGTTACAACCAAAGGGAAATCCCCAGCTTCTTTAGCAATTTGTAAGGCAACGATATTTTTAGAAACACTCAACTCAATTTGTCCAAAGTATTCATACACTTCAGCTTGCGTTTTCAAACAATTCGCCATCAATGACTTATCAGCTGAACGACGGGAATATTGCAATGCTTTCCCCATCCATTCGATTGATTTTAACTTGTCGTTTTGAGCTTGATATAAAAGTGCACCAATTCGATAATTCTCGGCTGTGAGTTTATAATTACGAAGTTTTAAGGCTAGTTTTTGTGCACGATTAACGTACATTTCAGCCATAGGGTAATCACGTGTTTCTATTGAATACAATGCAATTTCATGTAAAACATCACATTTTAAACTAATCAAATCAATCTGCATTAATAATGGTTGTAATTCAATCACTTCTGCATAGAAATTGTCTTTATTTCCTCGATTGTAGTCTAGTTTTGCTCCAAAAATAATTGCTTGTACACGTTCATTCGCCTCTAAGTTTCTACTGATATCAATTAATTGATAACGAATTGAATCTGCCTTTTTTAAATTGTTTTTAGAATAATAATTGGCTAATTCTAAGGTCTTTTTAAAAATGCGTTCTTTGGATTGCTCTTTTTTTACTGACTGAATGAGTTCGGTTTCAGATTGAGCAAAATTTGACTGAATGCTGAAAAAGAAAATCCAGAATACGAAATTCGTGATGATTGATATGTTATTCAGCTTGTTCACCAACAATTGATTGTTTTAATAATTCTGTACATTTTTCTTTGTCGCCTTCATGTTTACCTAAAACATACATCAATTTACATAGTGCTGTTTCTGTGGTTAAATCTTTCCCAGAAATAACTCCAATTTTATTTAAATATGAACTCGTTTCGTACTTCCCTTGCTCAACAATTCCAGTGGAACATTGCGTGATATTTAATACAATCCCACCATTTGAAATAAAATCTGAAAGTAATTCTTGCATACGTGGATCTGAAGCTACATTTCCTGCACCAAATGTTTCTAAAACGATTCCTTTTACACGCTGATTGTCAAAAAGTGGAGCATACACTTCCCATTGAATCCCTGGGAAAACATGAATATGAGCAATTTTTTCTTCAAAATCTGTGAAAAAATCTAAACTTCCTTTGTGTTTCAATAAGTGTTTACCAAAACTTAAATGCACTCCAGCAATTGCTAAAGGTTCGCAATTCGGAGATTGAAATGCCTCAAAAGAACTTGCAGAAATTTTTGTTGCTCTATTTCCACGATACAAACTGTATTCAAAATAAATTGCAACTTCTTGTACAATAGCTGCGCCAGTTTCATCTTTTTGTGCAGCAATTTCAATAGCTGAAATTAAATTTTCTCTAGCGTCTGTGCGAATTGTTCCAATTGGTAATTGTGATCCAGTTAATATGACCGGTTTTTGCAATCCAATCAGCATAAAACTCAAAGCAGAAGCCGTATAAGCCATTGTATCTGAACCATGAAGAATTACGAATCCATCGTATGAAGTGTAGTTGTTTTCTATTACTTGTGCTAAGATTTTCCAATCTGAAACACGCATTTCTGAGGAATCTATTGGTTGTTCAAATGCGCGAGTATCTAACTCAACATTTAATTTTTTTAGTTCTGGTACATGTTTGTAAACGTCACCAAAATCAAATGCAGTTAAGGCACCAGTTTGTGGGTCCGTGACCATTCCAATTGTTCCACCAGTATAAATAACTAAAACCTTAACTTTCTTCATTTAAAGCGATATTTTGAACTTCGTTATACGAAAGTAACAATTTTGTTGAATTTTCCTTTGAATAAAATCCATTTAGTGAAACAAATTCAAGGTATTTTGAGATGTGATTTTACCCAATTCAAGTAAAGTGATTCCATAAATTTCAGCTACTTTTTCAGCAGAATGAACTAAAAAAGCACTTTCATTTCGTTTCCCTCGATGGGGTGTTGGAGGTAAATAAGGAGAATCGGTTTCTAAGACCAATTTATTCAATGGAATCAATGTAAGAACTTCTGGCAATGTAGATTTTTTGTAGGTCACAACACCACCAATTCCAAAAGAAAATCCTCCATATGAAAGAATCTTTTCGATTTCAGTTTGTCCACCTGTAAAACAATGAAAAATTCCTCTCAAGCGTTCATCATTTTCTTCATCGATGATTTCAAAAATTTGTTCGAATGAATCACGTGCATGAATCACAATTGGTAAACCAAGTTCTTTTGCCCAATTTATTTGTAAGCGAAAGGCTTTTTTCTGCTCCTCTTCGTAGGTTTTATCCCAATATAAGTCGATTCCAATTTCTCCAATTGCTACGAATTTTCGCTCATCAATCAGAGTTTTCATTTTAGTTAAAACTTCTTCCCAATTCGCTTCAACTGAACATGGATGCAGTCCCATCATTGGAAAACAGGCTTCTGGATATTTTTTTTCCAAATCAAGCATTCCTTCGATCGACTCCAAATCGATATTAGGTAAATAAAAACGTTCAACACCTGCAGAAATAGCACGTTGAATCATTGCATCTTGATCTTCTTTGAATTGTTCGGAGTATAAATGGGCGTGTGTATCAAAAAACATTTTAAAAAATGAAAATGGTGAATTGAAAAAGGGAACTAAAATTTAGTTCCCTACTCATAAAATTTTTTTATCTTTTCTGAATTAACAAAACTCTTCGTAAGCAGCTTGTAAGTTCTCAGCGATAATTGCTGCACTTGCTCCTTCGATGTTATGTCTTTCTAAAAAGTGAACCAACTTTCCATCTTTAAACAAAGCTACAGAAGGAGAAGAAGGAGGAAATGGTAAAAAGTATTTTCTCGCTTGATTCGTTGCTTCACCATCAACTCCAGCAAAAACTGTAAATAAGTTGTTTGGTTTTTTTGCATTTTCAAGTGAAAGTTTAACTCCTGGACGCATATTTCCTGCAGCGCATCCACAAACGGAATTGACAACAACTAAAGAAACTCCTTCAGAAGTTGGAATAGTAGAATCAACTTGTTCAGCTGTTTCTAATTGTTGAAAGCCCACATTTGTTAAGTCTTCCTTCATTGGTTGTACGAGTGCTGGTGGGTACATAATCTGTTTATTTTAATTTGTTTGAAGGACAAAATTAACGAAAATTTCAGCTTACTACAAGTTAAAAAATGCTTAAAAAATCCTTTTTTGTTTTTTAGAAAATTATTTTTTGATTTTTCATTCTTTTTTTCAAAAAAATACCTTTCTTTGCATCTCAAAGCAAATAGTTATGAACAATTTTTGGTACACATTAGGAGATTTATTAAACGGAGCATGGTTTTACGATAACATCGGCGATAAGTTTAACTGGTCATGTATTGTTTTAGGATTTGTTGGATTCGCATATTGGATGAACTGGCAAAGAAAATTCAATGCGCAAGCAGAAAAAGATCCAAATCAGATTAAATAATTTTAATTTAAAAATACTTAAAAGCTCTTCTTTTTTAGAAGGGCTTTTTTTTGTTGTAACTTTTTCAAGCCTTCTATGTCCTAGTAAAAATGATTTATGAAAATAAGCTTACTAATTCTGTTTTTTCTTCCATTTGTAGTTGTTGCACAAACACTTAAAGGTCAAGTTGTAGATTCTATTGGTGAACCAATTCCTTTTGCTCACATTAAACTTGAAAATTCAACTTATGGAACTGTTGCAAATGGAGATGGTAAATTCATATTAAAATTGACAGAAGACAAAGTTAGATTAGTAGTCTCAGCATTTGATTTTATTACAGAAACAGTTGAAATACAAGTGACTGAAAAAGAAAATCATATAGTTGTTTTAAAATCAAGTTTTACAGAAATCGAAGAAGTAGTAATCACGAAAAATCAAGCAAAAGACCGAGCGAAAGAAATCATGAAAGAAGTGATTGATCGAAGAGCAGGATGGGATGAAAAATTAGATAATTACGACCTGAATTTATATTCTTTCACCTCAATCGAACAGCAAATCCGAGATTCCATCCGAAAAGACTCCATCATCTCTAAGAAAAAATTGAATATCAATGAATTGTATACACATTCATACTACAAAAATTTAAATCAATACAAAGACAGTATTTTAGGAATCATTGATTTATCGGAAAAATCTAAAAACTCGGGTTCTGTCTCTGTTTCTTTTGGGACTTCTGAAGACAATGAATTACAACCTCAAAATGCGGAAGAAAGCAATCCATATTTGTTCGTTCAAGGCTTAGCTCAAGCGGATATAAACTTGTTTAAGAACCAACAATTACATCAAGAAATTTGTCAAAAACCACTCATTTCTCCTTTGGCTTACAATGCATTTGTTTACTATAATTTCCGGTTGGAACGCTCCTTTTACAATGAGAAAAACGAACAGATTTTAGAAATAAATGTCATCCCAAGATTTAAAGAAGAAGCTTTGTACGAAGGGAAATTGTACATCAAAGACCTCAGTTTTGAATTGATTTCTGCGGAATTACGAATCAATAAAGGGGCTTTAAACTATTTTAAAGAACTCCATATTCTAATCGATTATGAATCACTTGATGGAAAATTATATCCAGTAAGAAAAGAATTTATTTATTTAATCAAAGAGGGCAAAACTTACTTTAATGGTGCTGCTAGAATGAAGTTCACCAATTACAATTTTTCGAAAACCGAACAAAAAGGACAATTTTGGTTGGCAAATTCGGTTTCAGATCCACGTGCCTTTGATCGGGATTCTTCTTTTTGGCAAACCATTCGTCCAATTCCTTTAAAAACCGAAGAATTGTTGTTCATTCACCAACAAGATAGCATCGAAAAGTACTTAGCAAGTGAAGAATATCTTCGCGAACAAGACAGTGTTTACAACAACTTGAATATTTGGTCATTTTTGTTCAACGGAGTAGGTTTCCGCAATAGCTTTAAAAAGCAAGAATTCTTTTTCCCAAGTTTGTTGAATCAAGTTATTCCTTTTGGAGTTGGAGGATATCGTCATAGGTTTGGAGTTGATTATGACAAAGAATTTAAAAACGGTAAAAAGTTAAGCTTAAGTCCTGAAATCGATTACGGCTTTAAAAACAAAGACTTAAAGTGGAGTATCGGAATTGCACACATGTACAATCCAAAAAACTTCGCGAAATTTTTCTTTGAAATTGGTGATGTCTATGATTTCATGAACAATTATCAAAGTATTCAAGGTTCATTTGCCCCTGCGAATCGTGTTCGGAACAAAAAAGTAACAATCAATCATTCTAGAGAAATCATCAATGGTTTGTATGGTAAATTGGGCGTTTTCTATTCAAAAAGAGAAAGTATTGAAAACATAATCAATCCAGATTGGGTCGATGTTTTTGGAAACTTTTCAAGTGCAGAACCATTTGAAGGATACACGGTTTTCATGACGGAATTGGATTTGGAATATCACTTCAAGCAAAAATATATTCTAAAGAAAGACCGAAAAATTATCATTGGAACGAACTACCCTGTGGTCAATTTAACGTACAAAAAAGGCTATCCGAAAATTTTAGCGGGACAAAGCGATTTTGATTATTTAGAAGTGCGTTTGGAAGACAATATCAACCTGAAACAATTCGGAAAAACAGATGTGAAATTTATTGCAGGACAATTCCTTCGCAAGAAAGACCTTCGTATTGTGGAGTACAAATTTTTCCGAACTTCAGACGTTTGGTTTTTCTCAAATCCATTGAATAGTATGCAGAAATTGGACACTGCTTTGTCGACTTCGAATAATTTCGTTCAATTGAATTACATTCATCATTTTGAAGGATTCTTTTTGAATAAAGTTTGGGGTTTGAATAAGTTGAAATTACAAGAAACAGTTGGCGGAAGCTTTTTAGCAATTCCTGAGTCGAATTTTGCTCAAATTGAGTTTTATGTTGGTTTAGAACGACAAATTCGCATTCGTAAGCAATTGTTCAAAGTTGGATTCTATGCTGTTACTAGTGGTTCAACCTTTGACAAAGCAAATATTAGCTATAAATTCGGGATCAATTTTTACAACAGTTTTTACAAGAAGTGGGACTATTAAAAAATTATGAATTATCAATTATCAAAAATGAATCTTCAAAATTTAGGATAATCTTTTAAGGGCTGTTTCTTTTTCAATTTCTGTTCGTGCATTGTTGTATGCGTCTAGAAACTGAGCTTTCTTCGTTTCGTTTAAGTTTTCATATTTCACTTTTAAGTCTGGAAGAAAGTCAAACACTTCTTTTAATTCTTGGGTGATTTTCAACGTTTGTTCATCAACAAATAGGTCAACAGAAATCCAATCGCCCTCTTCTTTTTTAATCTTTTTACGCCATTCAGCTTTTACAGGTAAGAACAAGCGCCCATCTCCCAAGGGCATTAATTTTACTTTCTCAAACTGAATGGAATCAATTTTTCCGGAAACGATTACCCAGCCAAAAGCGCGAATCGTTTTGGGAAAAGAAATGGGAACGACTGCATAAGTCCAACCTCCTTTCATTTTCATTTTTTCTAGTAGAAGATCGCCTTTAAATTTCATCTGCTGTGATTGAGTATGAATAGCTTGTTTCTTTTCCTGGAGACAAAAGTTGAATTCCAGCTTTTTCCAAAATAGTTCCGTTTGAATTGATTTCATCAGCCCAACCCCACCAAGGTTCAATGCAAATAAATGGGGCGTCTTTTTTCGTCCAAATTCCGATCGCTGTCCAATTTTTACAAGTCATTTTCACTGTTTTTCCAGAAGGCAGATGTTTTAATCCAATTTGATTAAAAGGAGGGTTTTTAATTACAATCGCATCGTTTTCAAACAAAGAATAATTTAATGCCATTTCTTTTTCCAGGATCAATTCAACTGTTTCATTTTTAATAAATCCATTCGATAAAACAGACTGTTCAACTGTATACTTTTGATCAAATTCGAGCACATAATCAGATATATCACTTTCTAGTTTGAAAGCGGGATGTCCACCAACAGAAAAAGGTAGATTTTCTGAGCTCAAATTGCGAATTACATGTTCAATTTTCAAGCTATTTTCGTTGATTGAGTAAATTGTATCAAACTCAAAATCAAAGGGATATTTTTGTTTTGTTTCTACGTTTGAACACAAGCGAAAACGAAGTGAATCAGCTGTTTTTTCGATTAATTCAGATTCTTGATCACGTGCAAAACCGTGCTGAGTCATCGAATAATTTTCTCCTGCGTATGTGTAATAATCGTCTTTCAAGCGTCCGACAATCGGAAACAAAATCGGAGCAATTCTATTCCAATGAGCTGTTTCTTTTTGCCACAAGATGTGTGAAAAATCCTTTGTTTGTATGGATTGAAGTTCTGCACCAAAAGTTGAAACAGCAATTTCCAGTTTTTCTGTTTTGAGAAAATAAATCATAGTCAAATATAGATTTTTTTAGTTTTTGAGTCTTGAAAATCAAATAATTTAAGCTCAAACACTTGCATTTTAGAAAACTTTTTGTACTTTTGCAACATCATTTACAAAAAAAACAAATGAGGGGACGAAAGTCCCCTCTTTTATTCAGTCATGATTACAAAACAATTAGTAACGAAATTAGCAGAAGAACGAATAGCAGAGCGCGATGAGAAATTATTCATCGTTGATTTATCTATTTCAACTTCGAACATTATCCGTTTAGAAATCGACAAAACGGAAGGCAATGTTACGATTGAAGATTGTGTTTCTGTTTCAAGAAATATTGAACACAATTTGGATCGCGAAGAAGTTGATTTTGAATTGCATGTTTCTTCAGCAGGTTTAGACAAACCACTACGCGTATTTCAACAATATGTAAAAAATGTTGGACGTGGTTTGGATATTAAATTGAAATCGAAAGAAAAAATCACTGGAACTCTAGTTGAGGTTTCAGAAAAAGGAGTTGTATTGGAGCACGAAGAAAAGCAACAATTAGACCCGAATAAAAAGAAAAAGACACTGGTGACACTTCGCAATGAAGTGCCATTTTCAGATATAAACGAAGCAAAAATTGTTATAACTTTTAAATAAAAGCAAATGAACAGCTTGGAACTAGTAGAATCGTTTTCCGAGTTTAAAGAACTCAAAAGCATCGACAGACAAACGATGCAACATGTTTTGGAAGACGTATTTCGTGCAATGTTGAAGAAAAAATTCAACACAGACGAACACATTGATGTTATCGTGAATATCGATAAGGGAGATGTGCAAATTTTCTTAAACAAGGAAATCGTTGCAGATGGAGAAGTGGAAGATTCCAATATGGAAATCGCTTATTCGGATGCTATTAAAATTGAACCAGATTTTGAAATCGGGGAGGAAGTTTCTGAAGAATTCCATTTTGAGGATTTCGGACGTCGTAATATCCTTTCTTTACGTCAAAATTTGATTTCTCGTATTTTAGAGTTGGAAAAAGACCATTTATACAAGAAATACAAAGAACGTGTTGGGGAAATCGTTACTGGAGAAGTTTACCAAGTTTGGAAGAAAGAAATTTTGGTATTGGACGACGAAGGAAACGAGTTGGTTTTACCAAAATCAGAACAAATTCCAGCAGATTACTTCAAAAAAGGAGAAGCTATTCGTGCAGTTGTTTCTAAAGTAGACATGCGCAATTCTTCACCAGTAATTATCTTGTCGCGTACAGCACCTGAGTTCTTACAACGCTTATTTGAGTTGGAAGTTCCTGAGGTTTTCGACGGATTAATTACAATTAAACGAATCGAGCGCGAACCAGGAGAAAGAGCAAAAGTTGCTGTTGAATCTTACGATGACCGTATCGATCCAGTTGGAGCTTGTGTTGGTATGAAAGGTTCTCGTATTCACGGAATTGTTCGTGAGTTACGCAACGAAAACATCGATGTAATCAATTACACAAGTAATAGTAAATTATTGATTCAAAGAGCTTTGTCTCCAGCGAAGATTACAAATATTGAAATCAACGAAGAAGATAAAAAAGCATTTGTATACTTAAAACCAGACCAGGTTTCATTGGCAATTGGTAAAGGAGGTTACAATATTCGTTTAGCAGGTCGTTTGACAGATTATGAAATCGAAGTTTTCCGTGAAGGAGAAGCTGATAACGAAGATGTTGACTTAGAAGAATTTGCAGATGAAATCGACAGCTGGATTTTGGATGAATTGAAAGCGATTGGTTGTGATACAGCGAAATCTGTGTTGGAATTATCGTTAGAAGATTTAGTTCAACGTACAGACTTAGAAGAAGAAACTATTCAGGAAGTAATGCGTATTTTACGTTCTGAATTTGAATAAAAATTGGTGCAAGTTATTCAGTCAAGTAGAAATACTTGGCTGAATTGTGCTTTTATATAACTTACACTAACTATCTTTACACCAAAATATGGCCGTGATGGTCACATACTTTTAAAAGGAGCAACGAATAATATGGCGAAAAATAACACGCGATTAAGTAAGGCAGCAGGAGAATTCAACGTTTCAATGGAAACCATTGTAAGCTTTTTATCGAAGAGCGGACTAGGTATTGAAATGAATCCTAATGCTAAAATTGAAGAACCTGCTTACGAGTTGTTGCAAAAAGAATTTGCAGCAGATGCCAACGTAAAAGAGCAATCTAAAAATGCAGGAATCAAGCGTGAAAAACGCGAAACAATTTCTTTGGAACATCATAAAGATGATAAACCACAAGTAGTTCAGGAGGTTGAAGTAGAATTTGATCCAATAGTTTTGGAAAAAATAAAAGAAGAAGTTCCAGCTGTAAAGCAGGAAGTTAAACCAGAACCAAAGCCTGAACCTGTTGAAGAGAAAAAACCAGAACCAGTTGCCGAAGTTGAACCAGTTGTTGAACCAAAGGAAGTGAAAACTCCAGAGGTTGTTGCTCCAGAAAACAATGATGGGAATACAGGTGGACTAAATGTTCTTGGGCGCATTGATTTGGATAAGTTGAATACAAAAACTCGTCCAGACAAACGCAAAAAAGGAGATGCTCCAATTGATAAGTCTGAATATCCAAAACTTCCAAACTTGACTGAAGCTGAAAAAGTTGAGGAAAAAGTAAAAGTGGAAGAAGATAAAAAACCGATTGTTCCAGAAATTGAAACAATCCGTGTTCAAACTCAGACCTTAACTGGTCCGAAAGTAATGGGTAAAATTGTTTTACCTGTTGAAAAACCAAAATCGGTTGCTTCTTCTCGTCCTGGTGATGACCGTAAGAAACGCAAACGTATCAAACCTGATGGAACACCTCAAACTGGAGGTGGAGCAGGAGGAAACAATCCTCAAGCTGGTGGTGGACAAAATCGCGGACCTGGTGGGAATAACACAGGCGGTGGATTTAATCGCGGACCTGGTGGAAATAACACTGGTGGTGGATTTAATCGTGGTCCAGGTAACAACCAAAATCGTGGTAATTTCCAAAAAGGAAAACCAGGAACAGGTGGAGCAAATGTTGCTAAACCTCAAGTTACTGAACAAGATATTCAAAAAGAAATTAAGGATACTTTAGCTCGTTTATCTAATAAGGGAGGTAAATCTAAAGCATCAAAAAATAGAAGAGTAAAACGTGACTACGTAGCGCAACGTCGTGAACTAGAACAAATGGAAGCTGAATTACAAGAAAAAGTATTGAAGCTTACTGAGTTCGTAACAGTTTCCGAATTAGCGAGTATGATGAACGTTTCTCCTACACAAGTTATCTCAGCTTGTATGTCGTTGGGAATCTTTGCTTCAATTAATCAACGTTTAGATGCTGAAACAATTCAAATTGTTGCAGTTGAGTTTGGTTATGAAACAGAATTCGTTTCTGCAGATGTACAAGAGGCAATTCCTGAAGTTGTTGACTCTGAAGAAGATTTAATTGATCGTCCGCCAATTATTACTGTAATGGGTCACGTTGACCACGGTAAAACTTCATTGCTAGATAAAATTCGTAACGCGAATATTGCAGCAGGTGAGGCTGGAGGGATTACTCAGCACATTGGATCGTATTCAGTGAAATTGAAAGATGGTCGCAAGATGACTTTCTTAGATACTCCAGGTCACGAAGCCTTTACAGCGATGCGTGCTCGTGGTGCGCAAGTAACCGATGTTGCAATTATTATCGTTGCAGCGGATGATGACGTGATGCCACAAACAAAAGAAGCAATTTCTCACGCTCAAGCAGCAAATGTACCGATGATTTTCGCAATCAATAAGATTGATAAACCAGGTGCAAATGCAGATAAAATCCGCGAACAACTTTCTGCTATGAATATCTTAGTAGAAGAATGGGGTGGAAAATACCAATGTCAAGAAATTTCTGCTAAACAGAATTTAAATATTGATCTTTTATTAGATAAAGTATTATTGGAAGCAGAAATGTTGAACTTACGTGCAAATCCAAATAGAAATGCGGTGGGTACTGTAATTGAATCTTCTCTTGATAAAGGAAAAGGTTATGTTACAAACATCATGGTTCAAACAGGAACTTTACGTGTTGGAGATGTGATTTTAGTAGGTAGAAATTATGGTCGTGTTCGTGCGATGCATGATGAAACTGGTAAAGCATTGAAAGAAGCAGGTCCATCTCAACCATTACAAATTTTAGGGATCAATGGTGCTCCTTCTGCAGGGGATACTTTCCATGTAATGGATGACGAAAAAGAAGCAAAATCAATCGCTTCGAAACGTGAGCAATTGTACCGTGAACAAGGTTTACGTACAACTAAACATATTACATTGGATGAAATTGGACGTCGTTTGGCGATTGGAGATTTCAAAGAATTGAACTTAATCGTTAAAGGTGACGTGGATGGATCAATCGAAGCACTTTCTGATTCATTATTACGTTTATCTACAGAAGAAATTCAAATCAAGATTGTACACAAAGGTGTTGGTGCGATTACTGAAGCCGATGTTAACTTAGCGTCTGCATCTGATGCGATTATCGTTGGATTCCAGGTACGTCCTTCAGTTGCTGCTAGAAAATTAGCTGAAAGTGAACAAATTGATATCCGTTTATACTCTGTCATCTACAAAGCAATCGATGAGTTGAAAGCTGCAATGGAAGGAATGTTATCTCCAGATATCGAAGAACAAATCATTGGTTCGGCTGAAGTTCGTGAGGCATTCGAAATTACGAAAGTTGGAACAATTGCTGGATGTTACGTAATGGATGGATTAATCAAACGTACATCTAAAATACGAGTTATTCGCGATGGAATTGTAATTCACACTGGAGTTTTAGGATCATTAAAACGATTCAAAGACGATGTGAAAGAAGTTAAAAACAACTACGAATGTGGTTTAAATATTGATAAATTCAACGACATTAAAGTTGGAGATATCATCGAAGCATTCGAAGAGGTTGAAGTTGCAAGAAAATTGTAATAAAACTTTTCAAATAATTGAATCCCTTACTTTTTAAGTGAGGGATTTTTTTTTGCAAAAGAGAGTTTGAATTTTATTTATTTCTAAATCGTGGTTCGTTCTTCCACGCCATTTGGGAAATATGTAACATATTCAATTGAAATGTAATCGAGAGACCATGATTTCCAAAATATCCATCCAAATTTTTTACATACTTTGTATAGGTATAATGAAGGTGTAAACCCGTTCCCAAAACAATTCCAGCACGGAAACCAACATCAATTTTACTGTCTTGATTGATTTCAGTAAAAACCCCGATTGAAGGCATACACGTATATGAATGTTGAAATAAGAAAACAGTATATGGAATTCGAACAGCAAATCGTCCTTCGTAAAAATTTGCATTATACAAACCAACAACTGAAAAGGAATGGACTAAAAAGGGTTTACTCGATTCTAATTTTGAAGCGTAGAGATTTAAACCAAGACCAATTTCACTTACTTTTTTAAAACCTATACTTGCTTCAAAACCTTGTAGAACACCAAAATTTCCTTTTTGACAAAAGCCAATTAATGGAAATAATAAAAACCTCAGTTCGATTATAAATTCTTATCAGATCGCCTATAAATGCTCAGATTTGAGATGAAAGCATGATGGATTGGCGAGCCAATTCGAATGTTTTTAACGAAAAAGATGAGATTTTATAGGTGATTTTACATTATAAACAATAAGGCTATTTATTTTAAAATTCATTTTGTTCGTTAATTTTAATCGAAATAGCCTGCTATTCCTCAAAAAATTAAACTCCAAACTAACTTTTTAAAATAAATTCTGAGGTGAATTTAGAATCGAACTGAGGTTAAAAAAAGCAGAACATGTTTCATGTATGTAAAAATACCATTTATCATCAATTTCACTGCTGTTATTTGCTAAATATGTTCATTTGTTCAATCTTTTAAATACCTGACAAACTTTGCTTTATATTTGCAGAAATAAAAAACTATATGAAAATAAAATTACTTTTAGGTGTATTGCTTGCATCTTCTATTACTGCTTTTTCTCAAAAGAAATTGATTTCGAACACAAATAAGTCCTATAATGAAGGAGGAAGTATCAATTTTATAGATTCAACTCACTATTCTTATAGTAATTGGCAAGGTGGAATTTTTGAAAACGAACCAAAGTTTACTTCAACTTTTGATAATCCAGTTTATCAATTTGGCTATGAAATACCAGAAATTAATTATTCAAGTGCTGATGTATATGCGAATAATATGTATCCATTAAATTTTAATAATACTCGAGGAAGAGCTTATAATTCTAACTTTAAAGTTGTTACAGATTCAACATCATATGATAAATCTTTGTTTACATACAATGCAACAAATGGGAAAATTGAAATGATTGAAAACCAGTATTTTGATGGGTTTAATTGGATAACTAATGCTATTGATAGTTATGTTTACGATGCATCAAATCGTCCTATCGAATATAGAAGACAAATCGATATGGGATCTGGACTTGTGGTTGTAGAAATTGATTCACTTTTTTATGTTGGATCGACTATGAATATCAACAAAGCGGTAAATTATTCATCGAATGATGGTGTTTCTTTCACGCAAGAAATCATGACACAAACAACTTTTTCTGGAAATAACCCAACACAATTAGATTTCTATGTTACGGGAACATTTACTTACAGAGGAAATTATGTGTACACTTCAGGTCAAGTTGATTCCTTAAAAGTTTTCCCTGTAGTTTTAGGAGTTCCTCAATCAACAATGGTTGGTTCTTTTGTTTATGATTACAACGCAGCAAATAAATTATTCAAAGAAACTACAACTGGTTTTGAAGAAACAATTACAACTTACACGTATGATACTGATAACTTTTTAACTCAAATTCAAAGAGAAGAATTGGATTCAAATGGTGTTGCATTTTTTGTAAGTAATTTAAGAAACTTTACTTACCAAAATGTTGCTAGTATCGAAGAAAATTCTGTAGAAGTTTCACTTTATCCAAATCCAGTTCAATCAACATTGACTGTAAAAACTGCGGAAGAAATTGAATCAATTTTAATTTATGACATGAAAGGAAACTTAGTTGTTAAACAAGCAAAATTAGCGACTGTTGATGTTTCTAAATTAATGGTTGGAACTTATAAAATTATCGCAATCACACAAAGTGGTCAAGCTGAAACTAGTTTTATCAAAAACTAAGAACCTCAGTTCGATTCTAAATTCTTATCAGATCGCCTATAAATGCTCAGATTTGAGGCGAAAAGATGATGGATTGGCGGGCCAATTCGAATGTTTTTAACGAAAAAGATGAGATTTTATAGGTGATTTATTTTTTATGGGTGAGGCTATTTATTTTAAAAAATCATTTTGCTCGTTAATTTTAATCGAAATAGCCCGCTATTCCTCAAAAAATTAAACTCCAAACTAACTTTTTAAAATAAATTCTGATGTGAATTTATAATCGAACTGAGGTTAAGATTATCTTTCTAAAATAATAAAGGGCTGTTTCAATTGAGACAGCCCTTTTTCTTTTGTTTATTTCTTTTGTTTATTTTTTTTGTTCATTCAATGTTTTTTCGACCTCAACCATATCAGCAAAAAATTCTTCTCCAAATGCTCTAATGATAGGCTCTTTGAGGAATTTGTATACAGGTACATTTAATTTCTCACCACATGCGCAGGCAGATTTACAAATATCCCATTCGCTGTAATTCATTACAATGTTGTCGCTGATTTTACCTAATCGAATTGGATATAAATGACATGAAAGTGGTTTTTTCCAATTCGTTTCTCCAGTTAAATATGCTTGTTCGATTGCACATTTAGTGATTCCTTTATCATCAAAATAAACAAATGCACATTCCTTTCCATCAACTAAAGTAACTGCTGGAACATTCCATGGGTCCATATAAAAAACGCCATTTTCTTCAACCGCTTCAATGCCTTCTTGTCGCATAAAAGGTTTTACTTTCTCGTAAACGTTTTCAAGATCATCAATTTCAGCGGTCATCAATGGAGCACCTTGATCTCCTTCCACACAACACGCACCTTTACATGCATTTAAATCACAAACAAACTTACGTTCGAAGATATCACTTGAGATTAATTTATTGTCAATTTCAATTATCATTTTTTTAATATTTCAAATGTAAGATTAAATCATGCAAAGTTTCAAAGTGATAATCTGCTACAATCAATTTTGGTTCTGGATGATGTGTTTTTTCAGGAATACAAACCACTGTCATTCGAGCAGCTTTTCCTGAAATTACACCATTCAATGAATCTTCAATGACTAGGCATTTTTGAGGAGCAACGCCGAGATTTTCAGCACATGTTAGATAAACAGCTGGGTTTGGCTTCCCATATTTCTCATGTTCAGCAGAATGCACACAATCGAAGTAGTGTTTCGCATTGATCTTTGTCAATATAGTTTCAATGAGAATACTATAGGAGGATGTTGCTAAACCTATTTTGAGACCTTCTTTTTTAAAATATTCCAAAGATTCAATGACTCCAGGTAAAGGAGTAGCATCATTTATAAGTAACTCAACCATTCGTTGAACGATCTTGTTCTCAACATCTTTTGGAGAATAAACATCCCATTTCACAACGGAATACCAGAATTCACAGACTTCATCGATGCGTAAGCCAACTGTTTTTTGAAAGTCTTTACGTGTTAAATGACAACCAATTTCAGAAAAAACTTGTTCCATTGCAATTTTCCAAATGGGTTCAGAATCAGTCAAAACGCCATCCATGTCAAAAATCACTGCATCAAATTGTGAAAGTTTCATTTTTTCTTTTTAGTAAAATCGATTGTATAAATATTTCCACCAATAAATTTCGTTTTCTCATCGGCAACAAATAAAACCCCCGTTTTTTCGTGAATACAAAGGCTTTCTTTTTGAGAAATTGGTAAAAGTGTTTGATGTTCGACGTATTTCGGTTTATTATTTTCAAAAGTGTATTTGATCACGCGATTATAAGTCAAAAGAAATAATTCGTTATTTCGGATGTCTGCTGCAGTTACTGCATCTCTGTACCAATCTCTTTTTTCGACAATAAAATAAGTTTTACGTTTTAATACATACGAACCTGGTTTTGTTGGAATTTTATAGACCATACATTTTCCATCAAAGGGTTCGGTTCTGCATTTTGTAAACAAAAACAAGGAATCATTGTGGTAAGCCATTGCTTCACAGTCGAAGTTTAATTCGCTCTTTTTTGGGGGAAATTCAGTTTGTTCGGAATAGGAAAAGTGAATTTTTTTAGGTTCAATATCTTCATTGTTATTGACTTTAGCGGCTTTGATTTTATAGATAACCAAGTCCTTGCGCATATTGAGGTTGTTTCCAAAATCGCCCAAATAAATATTTCCTTTGTCGTCACATGAGATGTCTTCAAAGTCGACATTCGTTGTTTTTTTGATGTCGCATTTATGTCGAACGGAACCATCTAGATTCAACACATAAAGTTTCGCTTCGTTTCCGCTATCGTTATGAGCTACAATTGTTGAATCATTCAAAAAGTCCCAGCCAGAAATTTCTTTCAAATCATCGGGAACATCGCCAATTTTTTTGACAGTTGCACCAACGAAGAGAAATAAAACAGAAAGTAAGAGAAATGTTCTGAACATAGAACAAAGTTAATAGATTGCTTGAGTATAAAATAATAAAAGGTAATATTTCTGTCAGCTTTCTTTTGTTTGGAGAAACGATTGTTTGCATATATCTTCTCGACCCACTTTTTAGAAAATCATCTACATACCGTATTATATAAACTTATTTTTAATTTGGAATAGGATTCTGCCTATTTTTGATATACAGTAATTTGATTTATTCTTTTTCTATGGATTTTTAAATTTATCCATTTCATCCCATTTGGATTTAATTGCATTAATTAACATCGAACCACCAAATGTAATTGTATTTTCATGTGTAATATAAACAACCCAATCAGCATTGTAATTTGAATAATAGGTATCTACT
>JBKDZA010000257.1:0-11686 GCA_046308455.1 Fluviicola sp. | reverse complement strand
AAATCTTGCACTATGATTTCATCATGAAAACCTTTGGAAGTCAACTTATGCTTCAAAAACTCATCAGGAATTTCATTTTTTTCTTCAAAATAAAGGTGTAATTCTTCTCCTTTTTGCTCGTAACCTGTTACATCAAAATACACAACCAATTATTAATACAATAATAATTTTAATAATCCTAAATCAGCCAATTTTTTACTTTAGTATTCAAAGATCGTAATTTTAATTTCATTTTTACTCCACAACTTTTTGTCTTGATCCATTAACAGATGTTAACTCCAGAGTAAAATTTTTAAAAAGCCTCAATTAAAGACTTTTGCAACGGTCTTAAATTAGGGGTATAGAATGCGGAATTTTCAGGGGAAATATCTTGAATGAAACATTTTTCTAATTAAAGTGTTTTGATTAAATGAATACTGCTCTATTTTGGCATAGAAGAGACTTGCGTATCGATGACAACGCTGCACTTTACAAAGCATTAACTTCTGGATATCAAGTTCAACCTGTTTTTATTTTTGACCAAACAATTTTAGCTCATTTGCCAAAAAACGATCAACGCGTACTTTTTATCCATCAGACACTCGTTTCATTAATTGAGGAATACAAAAAGTATGATGTAAATCTCATTGTTAAATTCGGAGATCCAAAAGTTGAAATTCCAAAATTGGTTCAAGAATTTGATGTGAAAGCAGTTTTCACCAATAGAGACTATGAACCTTCGGCAAAAGAACGTGACGCCTTTCTTTTTGAAGAGTTGGAAAAAATGAATTGCGAATTTTTTGGAGCGAAAGATCAGGTGATTTTTGAGAAAAGTGAGGTTACAAAAGATGACGGAAAGCCCTATGCTGTTTTCACACCTTACATGCGTAAATGGAAAGAAAAACTGACTTATTTCTACTTAAAATCATATCCAGTTTTAAATTACACAACTGCTTTTGCTACAATTCATCACAATTACCAAATTCCAAGTTTAAAAGAAATGGGATTTGAATCGAAACAATCGGTCGATTTTCCTTCACAAAACTTTCAAAAAAGTAAAGTAGAAAAATACCATGAAACACGAGATATACCAAGTGTCGATGGAACATCACGAATGAGTTTACATTTGCGTTTTGGGACAGTTTCAATTCGAACTTTAGCTCGAGAAGCCCAAAAAACAAATGAGAAGTATTTCAATGAATTGATTTGGCGCGATTTTTACCAAATGATCCTCTCACACTTTCCCGATACAGTGAATCATGCTTTTAAAAAAGAATACGATAAAATTGAATGGGAGAGAAACATGGAACATTTCAATGCTTGGTGTGAAGGAAAAACAGGTTACCCTTTGGTTGATGCTGGGATGAGAGAATTAAACGAAACAGGTCACATGCACAATCGTGTTCGAATGGTTGTAGCGTCGTTTTTAACGAAACATTTGTTGCTCGATTGGCGTTTGGGAGAACGTTATTTCGCGGAGAAATTATTGGATTTTGAATTAGCGAGTAATGTCGGAGGTTGGCAATGGGCAGCAGGTTGTGGTGTGGATGCAGCGCCTTATTTCAGGGTTTTTAATCCCACAGCGCAACAGCAAAAATTTGATCCAGATTTTAAGTATATAAAAAAGTGGGTGCCAGAATTTGGAACTTCAGAATATATTCAACCAATTATTGAACACAAATTTGCTCGAGAAAGAGTATTGAAACGTTACAAAGAAGCCTTAAATCCAGTTGTGTAAATTACATCCTTTTTAATTCACCAGATCTCCATTTTTGAAGAAACTGTGCCCAAGCAAAAGGATTCATTAAATTATTTACAGGCGATTGATTCATATTGTAAAGCCGCGTATTGTTTTGTGTTAGTGCATAACTCGAAGCGATGGAAGCATCACCTGAAACTTTTCCTGCTAATGCTTCTAAACTTCTACCTGATAATTGTCGTTGTGCACGTAAAAGCGCATCCTCGTATGGATCCATGTCAACAAAAGCTTGTGCAAATGCTTCTTTTGAAGGCCATGGATAAATGACAACCATTTCCAATTGAATCGTGTCAATTTCCATCATGTGAATAATCGAATAACGGTCATCTTTTAATGTGTCAGGAACGATATATCGCGAAGGTTTGTGTCCGTAATATTTGAATAAAAGCGTATCTCCAGGTTGAACCACAAGTGAGAAAAATCCATAAATATCAGCAATTGTTCCGCGTTTTACAGATTTATTATATACCGCAGCATATGGCATTTCGTTCAATGAATCGTTTGAAATAACAACTCCAGACAACTGAACTAATCGTTGAATAGTATCTTGAGCAACTACAATTTGAGCACTTGCAACAAAAAAGAATACAATTAAAAGCTTCTTAAACATACTACAAGAATAGTGAAAGTTTGAACCAAAGAAAAATAAACGCATGCTTTTAACAAATATTTTGATTAACTAGCACTGATTGAAGTATTAATCAGAGTTCTAAAACTTCATTTGGAAATTTATTTTAGCAAGATTTCGAATAAAATACCTAAATCGATTTCTTTATTTGAAATATTCACCGTAATTTTGCGGGAATTTATTTCAAAAAATAGGTTCAAATTATGGCATTGTCCAATCTTAATGAAGTTCGAGAAGGTCTCACATACGACGACGTACTCTTAGTCCCAGCTTTTTCTCAAGTTTTACCACGTGATGTGCAATTAAAAAGCAAGATAACACGTAACATTGAAGTGAACACACCAATTGTGTCTGCTGCGATGGATACGGTTACTGATGCTAACTTGGCGATAGCAATTGCACAACAAGGAGGAATTGGAGTGGTTCACAAAAACATGACGATCGAAGAACAAGCTTTGCAAATTCGTAAAGTGAAGCGTTCTGAGTCTGGAATGATTATCGACCCGGTTACACTTTCTGAAGATGCGATTGTAAAAGACGCATTGAATTTGATGAAAGAATATGGAATTGGTGGGATTCCTGTTGTTGATGGAAATCGAATTTTAAAGGGAATTGTCACAAATCGTGACTTGCGTTTTGAGAAAAACATGAATCGTCCTGTTCAAGAAGTGATGACTACAAAGAATTTAGTCACAACAAAAGACGGGACATCTCTATCTGAAGCAGAAGGAATCTTACAAGAAAATAAAATTGAAAAATTACCAGTAGTTGATGCAAACAATAAATTGATTGGATTGATTACATACCGTGATATCATCAAAGTTAAAACACATCCGAATTCATGTAAAGATAAATTTGGACGTTTACGTGTTGCTGCTGCAGTTGGTGTAACAGGTGACACACAAGAACGTGTTCGTGCCTTAGTTGATGCAGGAGTTGATGCTATCGTAATTGATACTGCACACGGACATACAGAAGGTGTTGTTGTAAAATTAAAAGAAGTAAAAGCTGAATTTCCAAATTTGGAAGTAATTGTAGGGAATATAGCTACAGCTGAAGCTGCGAAGTATTTAGTTGCAGCAGGTGCAGATGCAGTGAAAGTTGGAATTGGACCGGGTTCAATTTGTACAACACGTATCATTGCAGGTGTTGGAGTTCCACAATTAACAGCTGTAAATGATGTTGCTTTGGCATTGGAAGGTACAGGAGTTCCTGTAATCGCTGACGGTGGAATTCGTTATACAGGAGATATCGTAAAGGCAATTGCTGCTGGAGCGGATGTTGTGATGGTTGGATCTATGTTTGCTGGGGTGGAAGAATCTCCAGGTGAAACAATCATTTTTGAAGGAAGAAAATTCAAATCATACCGTGGAATGGGTTCTTTGGAAGCAATGCAAAAAGGTTCAAAGGATCGTTATTTCCAAGATGCGGAAGACGATATCAAGAAATTAGTTCCAGAAGGAATTTCAGGACGTGTTCCATACAAAGGAAATTTGGTTGAAGTAGTTTACCAAATTGTTGGAGGTTTACGTGCAGGAATGGGATATTGCGGAGCACCTTCAATTGAAAAATTAAAAGGAGCACAATTTGTACGAATCACAGCTGCAGGTATGCGTGAATCGCACCCACATGATGTAACAATCACACGTGAAGCACCGAATTACAGTTTGAAATAATATTTTTTGCGAATAGTTAGTCTACACTAAATTATTAATTGGATGCAACTGATCAAAAAAGGTTTTCAAATGAATGGTGTATCAATCGGGGGCGGAGCTGTTGCTTTTGCTCTTGGTTTTGCAACATTAATGGTCGGTATTGGTAAACAAAACTTAATTGTTATTGGAGTATCTGTTTTTTTAGTTGTTTTTGCTGTTTTCTTAGTTTTATCTAAAACAGGTGTTTATTTAGATTCAGAGAAAAATCAACTTAGGTTTGTTTATCGTAACTTATTTCAGAAAAAAGTATCGGAACATCTATTGTCTGAGAGTGATTACATCACTTTTGAGCAAACTTCAAAAAGTAAGACAGTATCAACAAGAGGACTTCCTTTTGATTCAATTTCTGTAACTTGGTATCCTGTTAAAAGTTCCGATTATTATGTTGTCTTGATGACTGAAACGGGTAAATCCATCATATTAGAGGAATGTATTGATTTAAAAGAAAGTTTTCAAGTAAGTAAATTCTACAGTAAACAATTGGGGATTGTTTTTCATTCTCCGTTGAAATAGGTTTAAAAAAAGATTCTTTTGAATAAAATTGAAAAAGGCGAAATGGTTAGTTTCGCCTTTTTCTTTAAATTTTTTAGTCATTTAGACGGTTAAGTCTTTCCCAGAAATTCAATTTTCATTAAGGTCTTTGTGGAATTTCTTTGGGCGTTGAATTTGCTTTACCTAAAAGCTGCCAGTGATTTAAGATTGGCAAAAAATGGTTGACGTTCGTAGAACCGTCGACGAGAAATGGAAGATTTAATACTTAAGCCGAGTTGTACTCGAAAAAGTTTGTTAGTGATTTTTGTTTCCATGACCGTTATTAATTAATGATACTACAAAATTACGGTTCAAAAACATACGTGTCAAGAGTATTTACCACATGCTTTTTCTGTGGTTTTCCACATCGTTTTTCTGTGGTTTACCACATTGGTGTTTTTAGTTTTTTACACGTTTTATACTTAAGGTGTTTGAAATCAGTCAGTTTTATATTGATAAGTGTTGATGTCTTTTTATTATTTTTTGTAAAACGTAAATAGATTATGATCTAATATGTTTACTTTTGTAAAGTAAACAGAAAAAACTTTGAATCATTTAACACAAATTTTTAATAAACTCAATCTTACACGAGAAAATGGACTTTTTATCACTAATGAAAGTGATTGGAAGGGGGTTTTTACTAATCGTGTAGAAAGAATATTAAATAATGTTATTAAACCAGATGCATTTTTCTCTATTGATAATAAACCATTCATTTTATTCTTTGACTCGCCTGAAAATAAAAAGAACAAACTTAAAGAAATATGGAACTTTAATGAGTCGCCTATTGTAATTATTACAGAAGGAGACTCATTAGAAATATATAATGGATTTGAATTTATCACTGAAGACGATTCCTTAAGATTGTTTGGTAAAACGGATAAACTAAATGATTTTTCTTATTTCGAACTTGTGACAGGTAAAACTTGGGAAAAGTATGAAAAAGACTTTAATTATAGTAATCGTATTGATTACCACCTCCTAAACAATATTAAAGCAGCAAGAGGTTTACTTATAAATGAAGGCTTATCTATTGACCTTACAAATTCATTGTTGGGAAAAGTCATTTTTGTGCGTTATCTAATTGATCGTAACGTAAAATTAGATTTCGAAAAGGAAGGAATATCTCGTAAATTGACAAACGCTGAGTTTTGTAGTCTTTTATCGGACAAGCAAAACGTTAAAGATTTTTTCAAATATTTAAAAAAGAAATTTAATGGGGATTTATTTCCAGTTTCTGAAGATGATATTGATTCGATTTCATCAACCTGTCTTTCAATAATCGTTAAATTGCTATCAGGAGATGAAGTTGCTTCTGGACAAATGTCATTATTCAACCTTTATAATTTCTCTATTATTCCAGTAGAGTTTATTAGTAATGTTTATGAATTATTCATAGGACAAGATCAACAAGAAAATCAATCATCATATTATACACCATTATTCTTAGTTGATTACATCCTCTCCGAAACAGTAGAGAAAAAATTTCGCAATCAACCAAAGTCATACAACTGCAAGGTGCTTGATCCATCATGTGGATCTGGAATTTTTTTGGTTGAAACATTGCGAAAAATAATTGAGCAATTTCAATTAAATAATCCAAATTACTTAAACAATCCTGATCAATATAAAAAACAGCTAGTACAATTGGCATCTGATAATATTTTTGGAATTGACAAGGATAAAAGTGCTGTAAATGTTGCGATTTTTTCGATTTACCTTACTTTGTTAGATTATCAGGAACCATCAGATATAGAATCTTTTAAGTTTCCCCTGTTATTTAATAGGAACTTTTTCTCAGAAGATTTTTTTAACACAGATGCTGGTTTTAATGTTCAACTAGGGAAAATTTCTTTTGAATTTATTTTGGGGAACCCTCCATGGAAAAGAGGGAAAGGAGAAAAAAAACCTCTCTTCGATCAATATATAAATCAAAGAAAAAAAATAGAAAAGGGTAAATACACGAATGAAATAGAAATTAGTAATAGTGAAATAGCTCAAGCGTTTATTCTCAGAGTTAGTGACTTTAGTAAGGAGGATACCAAAGTTGCTTTTATTGCCACAAGTAAGGTTTTATATAATCTTAACGCACAAAATTTCAGAAAATATCTGCTTGATCAGTTCAACATTAACAAAGTATTTGAACTTGCTCCCGTGAGGAAAGAAGTTTTTAATAAATCTAATGATAAGGCTGTCGCTCCAGCTGTAGTTTTATTTTATGAGTTTGCTTTTAATAAAACTACAGATGAAAATATTGTGGAACATTTAACTCTCAAACCAAGTCGATTCTTTTCTCTTTTTAAAGTTTTTACAATTCAAAGAGGAGATTATAAAAAAGTTATCCAAAGTAAATTAAAGGAGTTTGACTATTTGTGGAAGGTATTAGTTTATGGTAATTATTTGGATTTTAATTTAGTTTACCGTTTAAGACAGTCATATGAAACAATAGGAAAAAGAATATCTGATTCAGAAAGGTATTCTTTTGGGCAGGGAATGCAAATAGGAGGTGGGAACAAAATGGACGTGTCAGATAGAGTTGGGAAAAAATTCATAGACGCAAGACATGATATTAATTCATTTTGGATAGACTTGAGTTCTAATAAGATTTGGAACAATGAGTTTGTGCATAGAGCAAGAGAAAACAAGATTTTCCAAGCTCCACTTCTCTTAATCTTAAAAGGATTTAAGTCCGATTTTAGATGTTGGTCTGCATTTTCAGAAGAAGATGTGTTATTTCAAGATGCACTCACCTCAATTAGTGCGCATTCAAAAAATGAATCTAAAGAACTAAAAGTAATTTCAGGTATTCTCCATTCAAAATTATTTTCATACATAAACCTCCAGACTTTTAGCTCTTCCGGAATTGAGCGAGAACAAGCGCATAATATTGAAAAGTTTAGCCTTCCATATGTTTACAATAAAGATATTGAACGAACAGTTGAAGAATTAATTCAAATAAAAAAAAGGAATTATTCATTTGAAACCTTGTTGGATGATGGTTTATTAGAAAAGATTAAACAAAAAGAAATAGAGCTTGATAATGAAGTGATTTACTCTTTTCATTTGTCAAGTCAAGAAAAGGATTTAGTTGATTACTCAAATCAAATCATTATTCCAATGCTAATGAAGCATAATGGTTTTGAGAAAATTTTTAATTCTCTTCCAAAAGTTAGTCAAGAACTAAATGATTATGTCAATTTATTCTTAGAAAGATTCAAAGAGTCTTTTAAAAAGAACAATCAAACACTCGTTGTAGAGATATATCATACCAATCAAATTATAGGATTGTTCTTTAAACTTGTTTCAATAAAAGAAAAAGTTGAACCAATCAGTTATGTTCAAACAAATAATGATGAAGTCCTTAAAAGTTTAGCAGCTCTTGGAAATGAAAAAATAACAGATCGTTTATTTATCCAAAAAGATATTCGAGGGTTTGAAAAGGAAGGGTTCTATATTGTTAAACCCAATGAGAAAAGACTTTGGCATAAAGCTATTGGCCATTTGGATGTAAATGAATTTACTGATGCTATATTAACTGCTGGGAAAAAACATACATTCAATGTTAGGTAGTTTAGATGCATCAAATTTTAGTGGCTCAATTCCATTTTACGATAATGAATTTGAGAAAATCTTATCTAAGATTACTATCTGTTATCAATTAATGAAAACCGACAAAGTAGTTCTTGAAAATGATGAAAATAAAATTAGGGATATTCTTTTACTGAATTATCTCAAGAATGATGAAATTAGAAGAAATGTTGACTTACTTAAATGGCATTTCGAGAGAGAAGTGCAAGAAGATCATTCCATCGGTAGAACTGATATTAAAGTAATCTCTTCAAACACATTCGAAAAACAGGAAGCATATTATATCCTTGAATGCAAAAGATTGGATAATACCAATACAACTGGAACCAGCGGGTTGAACGCTAAGTATATTGAAAACGGGATAAAAAGATTCATTACTAAATATTATTCGTCTTATTATCGTGTTAATGGAATGATTGGTTTTATAGTAGAAGAATTAAAAATTGATGAAAACATGAAAAGTATCAATGATCTTTTGACAAACTCATTTTCTTCTATTTCTACCAAACAAGTAATCGTCAAAGATTCTTTTATTGATAATTATGAATATCATTACAGTTCAATACACATTGACAAAGACAATGATGATTTGAAAATATATCATTTAATGTTGAACTTTGCTGAAAATATTTGTTAAACTGTTTTTTCTTAACTATAAAAGATTCTTTAACAAAAATCAATCAATTACTCAGAAACAACATTAATTCAACCAATTATTTCAAACAGAAAAATGAAACGCATTTTAGTTGTGATTAATTAGAAAACCTACATAGACTCATCTTGAAAATGAAAGAAGAGGGTTTTTCTATTGAACACATATTTGATTATTAAATGTTGTCTTTTTTTATCGGAGGAGTTTATCTGGATTAAAAACAAATCAAAACGATTAAATTATAATCAAAATTAGTTTATATTTGTGGAAATAAAATTCCTCAAGTCATGGTGAAGCGCGATCTACGTAAAATTAAGGTAAAACTCTACAACTCTAATCTGACAACAGAATACCGTTTGCCACTTTATCCCTCTGTTCGAGCAGGATTTCCATCGCCAGCAAGCGACTTTTTGGAGCAAGACATCGATCTCAATAAAACATTGATTCGACATCCTTCAGCTACGTTTTTCGCACGGGTCGACGGAAATTCGATGAAAAATGCTGGAATCGATGACGGTGATTTACTGGTTGTGGATAGAAGTCTACATTACAAAGACAACGCAATTGTAGTTTGCTACATCGACGGAGAATTTACGGTCAAACGACTTAAATTGGGAGAAAAATGCCACTACCTCGTCGCAGAAAACGAAGATTATTCGCCCATCATCGTGACGAAAGAAAATCACTTCATCGTTTGGGGTGTCGTCGCTTCAGTTATAAAAATGTTCGTTTAATAGTAGTATCCATGTTCGCCCTCGTCGATTGCAATAATTTTTATGCTTCCTGTGAACGGATGTTTCGTCCTGATTTGGTCGGAAAACCAATTGTTGTGCTTTCCAATAACGATGGCTGTGTAATTGCACGAAGTAATGAAGCAAAAGCATGTGGAATTCCAATGGGTGCACCTGCATTTAAGTTTGAGAAAGAATTTAAAGAAAAAGGAATCCATGTGTTTTCAGCTAATTTCTCGCTTTACGGAGATATGAGCAATCGTGTGATGAATATCTTGACGGAATTTTCACCCGAAGTGGAAGTCTATTCCATCGATGAGATTTTCCTCGATTTTTCAGGCTTCGATTTGTTCGATTTAACTGAAATAGGGAAGGAGATGAATCGTCGTGTTCGCGCCTACACAGGAATTCCAATCAGTGTTGGACTTGCTCCCACAAAATCATTGGCGAAAGTGGCGAATCGTATTGCTAAGAAATTTCCACAATGGGAAAGTGTGTACGTTATGGATACCGAGGAAAAACAATTAAAAGCGTTGAAGTGGCTCGCGATTGAAGATGTGTGGGGAATTGGAAGACAACACGCAAAGCGCTTGCAGTCATTTGGAGTGAAAAAAGCCATTCAATACATCAACTTGGACGATTCCTTTGTACGCAAACATTTTTCAGTTGTCGGACTACGTTTGAAACACGATTTGAAAGGAAAACCAACGATTCGATTAGATGAAATTGGTGCAAAGAAAAGCATTGCAACAACCCGTTCTTTCGATCGAAATTACACCAAGTTTGAAGAGCTAAAAGAACGGATTATCTCCTTTGCGGTAGCATGTGCTGAAAAATTACGCCGACAAAAAAGTGAGTGCAATGCGCTGATGGTTTTCGTTTTGACAAACCGATTTCGACAAGATCAACCTCAGTATGCACGGAATGTGGTGGTGAAATTGCCTTTTTCAACTTCCTCCAGTATTGAACTAGCAAAGTACGCTGTCATTGGTTTGGAACGGGTTTTCAAAGAGGGATATTCCTATAAAAAAGCGGGAGTAATCATTCAAGATTTCACGCCAAAAGGACAAAATCAAATCACTATATTTGAACAAAGTAACCCCAAACACGATAAAATCATGGAAGCGATGGATGGAATTAATCGGCAATTTGGACAACAAAAAATAAAATTAGCAGCCCAAGATTTAAAACGCTTGTGGAAAATGCGTCAAGAACGTTTGTCACCACGTTACACCACTCGTTTATCCGAAGTAATAACAGTAAAATTAAAACGGTAAAAATTTAAAAATTAAATCAATATCATGTGTTTTCATTCCCAACAAACAGCAGATGCACAAACCTTGAAAAACCGCTTCAAAGCAAAATTAAAATCCCCGGATTTGATGGTGCAAAGCGACAATTACAACGGATTCGAACATCCTAAAACACCTGTGATTACAAACGAAGATCCTGGAATCATTCAAACCTTTCATTGGGGATTACTTCCGCCATGGGCAAGAGATACAACAATGCAAAAGAATACACTAAACGCACGCATTGAAACCATAAGAGAAAAACCAGCATTTCAGCCAGTTTTACATCAGAAGTGTTTGATTTTGTTGACAGGATTTTACGAATGGAAACATTTAGACGCCAAAACAAAAGAAAAATACGTGGTTGGAATAAACGACAATGAACCTTTTGCTGTTGCGGGACTTTGGTCGCGTTGGAGAAATCCAAGAACAACTGAACTAATGGAAACGTATACAATGATTACAACAGAAGCACGTGGAATTATGCGAGAGATTCACAATACAAAGTATAGAATGCCCGTTATTCTCCAAAAAGAAAATGAAGAGGCTTGGTTGATGGGGAAATCGACTGCAAAATTAGAATGGGAAAATATACAAGGATTGAAACTCTAAATCGTAAAAAAAAGTTAAAGAAGAAAAGGATAAAATATTCAAAATACACTTCTGTAGTTAAAATATTCTTATTTTTGGTGCCTCGGTTTGAAATGTTTAAAAAATAAAATGAAAGGAAAATTTATTCTCGCGTTCGCTTTGTTGCTGACGACGCAATTGTTCGCTCAAAAAGACGAAGTTATTTTTGAGATTGATGGTA
>JBKDZA010000256.1:0-14955 GCA_046308455.1 Fluviicola sp. | reverse complement strand
CGATTCATGTGCAAAGTTCCAGTTTACAATGTGTTCAGGGTTCGTATAACAATCCCAAACTTTTTCTTTATATGCGTTGATTTCCAATGAAATCGTGATTTTCTGAAATTCCATTTATTTAGTTTAAATGATTTTAAATTTAGTCTTGAACAATTGGTAGAACAATATTCGTGTTGAATAAATTTACAGTTAATACCGTTCCCTTTTCAGGTTGTAGAGTAAATTCTTTATCACTTGAAAAAATCAATAAACCTAATTGTTTTCCTTTATCAATCACCTGATCATCAGGCATAAAATTAAACGATAAATCATAAAATTTCCCTGGAACTAAAGCTTCTCCGTTTTCAAGTGATTTATAATTCTGAGGATCTGCCCAAGCTCTTGTAACGATGATATCTTTCATCTTGAGTGTTTTCGGATCGTATACTTTTGGCAATTCTACTAAATAAACGGAAAGATTTGCTGCAGGTTTACTACTTGAAATTTGAATAGTTATTTTCCCTCTACCTGAAATGTGTAGGTCATTTTTTAAACTTTCAGTTAAAAACATCAAGCGATTTTCTGAATTTTCGGCAAAAATCAATTCGACAGGAGCAACTTCGGCATTGTCTGTAAACGAAAGTGTTTTATTGGACGATTCATTCGATGCAGTTGTTAAAACTCCATTACTTGAACTACCTTCTTTCAAATAAAAAGTAACATCTTTCGCAGCAGGATTTGGAAAATCTTTGTATGGATTTGGATAAAACTCATCTTCCGAAACAATCCAAGCATTTGCAATTTCTTCCACCCCATTATCGATTCCATGTAAATAATGCGTGAACCATTTATTCATCATTTCAAAAGGTGGCGGATCTCCATGCGCCAATTGATTGTAATAGATTTTCGAAGTCAAACCCATTGCTTTTGCTTTTTCATAAAAGCGTAAACTGTGTTCCGACATGACATTCCAATCGTTGAAACCGTGACACATGAACAAAGAACATTTCATGCTATCCATTTGCGTCAAATAGTCTCTAGTTGCCCAAAAAGAATTGAAATCTCCAGTGATTCGATCTTGTCCAGGAACTAAATACTGGTCACGAATAATTGAATCGTTGTGTGCACGATTTTCAGGATCTCCACTGTGAACAAAATCATACAACACATCCATGTCTTCCCCAAGAAAACCACCTGGAGAACGCACCAAACCATTTGAACGGTAATATTCGTACCAAGAACTAACTGGTGCAACTGGAATAATTGTTTCAAGTCCTTTAACTCCAGTTGAAGCTGCTGCCAAACACAAAGTTCCGTTGTAGGATGTTCCAGTCATTCCAATTTTACCCGTACACCAAGTTGCTTCAACTGTTTCATTTCCAGTTCGCGTTTTGTAGCCTTTTGCACGTCCACACAACCAATCGATTACAGCTTTTGGAGCAAGCGTTTCGTTTATTCCTCCGATTGTTGGTGCACCATCAGAAAATCCAGTTCCGGGAGATGACGAATAAACGGTGATATATCCACGTCTCACCCACATTCTGTCGTTAAAAATTGATTCTAAAGGACGATTTTTCTTACGTTTTGCTTTCGCATTTTTATGTGAAGGAGGAACAGCCCCAATTTCATGCTTTACGTTCCAATTGTATTTCTTTGAATTCCCACCAGTTCCAGCGAAATAGGGACTCGACATATAAATCACAGGCAATTTCCATCCTTCTGTTTGTGTTTGAAGTGGACGCGTTAAAAACACGTGCATTCGATCCATGCGACCATTCGAGTCACTGTCAAAGTTGGTTTGTACCCACAATTCCTCTTTGATCCACTGAGACGGATCGTAAAACGCCGAAACAATTTGTGCTTCACCGTCTCTAAAATGAGGTTTTGAAGTTTGTGCTTTAAATTGGTTGATTGATAGAATCAAAAAAATTCCTGAAATTATGAAATGATTCATATGATGATTTTAAATTGAAGATTCAACTGTTGGGTCGCGATTAATCGCGACCCAACGCATTTGACCTATTCTATACTTTTTACTTCAGCCATTTCAAATTTCGGGAATACATCAAGACAAATCCTCCAGAAATAATTAATCCAGAAATCGATGTGAACCAAACGATGTTATCAGGAGCAAAGAAAATATATTCAAGAAACGTATATAAAATTGAATAAATAATGTACATGTGAAATCCTATTTTCTTTCCTCTAAACATGAACATCGCACCAACTAGACCTGTTGCGAACATAATCAAATGTGACAAATGATACATCATGTATTTTCCAAAAATAATGTGCTGTTGGTTGATTAATTTTTCAAACATATGCGCAAAACCTGGGTTACCCATGTCTCTCATCTGATTGGCTTGCGCTTGAATTTTAGCCAATTCAGGTTCGATTAAACCAAAATCTGGTTGACCATTAGCCAATTTTAATAAAAATGACAAGGTCGCAAAGCCTGCAAAAACGAATGTCAATATGCATAATACACTTAAAAAAGTAGGTCTTTTAGGTCCTCTTTCAAAATCAATTTGTTGTTCTTCCATTAGAATGTTGTTTGTTTTACAAATAAAGCGCTTTTCTTCAATTTCGGGTGCATGTATTCATCTTTCTCGATGATTCCACTCACTTCACTTGTGAATTTTGTATATAATTTCTCAATCGTTTCTGAACTTTTCAATGGTCGACGGAAACTCAATCCTTGAACTGCATGAAACAACTCGATTCCCAAAATAGAATAACAATTCTCAATAATTCGGTACAATTTCGTTGCTGCATTTGCTCCCATTGAAACATGGTCTTCTTGACCGTTTGACGAATCAATCGTATCAACAGAAGCTGGAGAACACAACTGTTTGTTTTGTGAAACAATCGCTGCACATGCATATTGTGTAATCATGAACCCAGAATTCAAACCTGGATTCTTTACTAAAAATGCTGGTAAATCTCTTGTTCCTGAAATTGATTTGTACACTCTACGTTCAGAAATACTTCCCAACTCTGCTAAAGCAATTGCTAAAAAGTCCATCGTAATTGCCAAAGGTTGTCCATGGAAATTTCCTGCAGAAACAACGGTATCGTCATCTGGGAAAATCGTAGGATTGTCTGTAACAGCATTGATCTCACGTTCAACAATTTGAACCGCATATTCGATTGCATCATACGAAGCTCCATGAACTTGAGGAATACATCTGAAAGAATACGGATCTTGTACATGCGCTTTTTCACGAACACTAATTTCACTTCCTTCTAGTAAATTACGCATCATTTCGGCTGTTTTAATTTGTCCGATTTGATTGCGAATTGCATTTACTTGAATTCCAAATGGTTCTACTCGACCATCGTAAGCTTCTAAACTCATTGCCGCAACAGTAGTGAATTTAGTGTACAATTGACGTGCATTTGAAACTGCATAACTTGCATATGCCGACATAAATTGTGTTCCATTCAACAAAGCCAAGCCTTCTTTTGAACGCAAAGCAATCGGTTTTAAATTGAATTTTTCATTGATTTCTTTGGCTGTAAATTCTTTACCTTCAAAAATAACTGTTCCTTCGTTGATCAAAGGTAAAACTAAATGTGCCAAAGGAGCTAAATCCCCTGATGCACCTAAACTTCCTTGTTGAAAAACAACTGGAAAAATTGCATTATTGTAAAAGAAAACTAATCGTTCAACTGTTTCCAATTGTACACCAGAAGCACCTTTTGAAAGACCTAAAATCTTTAATAAAAGCATTCTTTTAACTAGTTCATCAGGTACACGTTCACCCATTCCACATGCGTGAGAAAGAATTAAGTTCTCTTGTAATTTCCCTAAATCTTCAAGGGAAATAGCAGTGTTACACAATGAACCAAAACCTGTGTTCACACCATAAATCATGCGTTCATTTTTAGCAGAGACTTCGTCTAAGTATTCACGGCAATGTACAATTGATTTTTTTAAATCTTCAGAAAGTTGAATTTGAGCTGAACTCAAAAGTATTTCATCCAATTCTTGTATTGTGAGCCAATCGGCAGTAAGTGTTTTCATGTGTTATATCGTTTGAAAGAAAGCTAAAAAATCAGTTTCAGAGAACTTATTTTGTTCACCTGTTTCCATATTTTTTAATTGTATTGTTCCTTCCTTTAATTCATTTTCACCAATAATTGCAACGAATCGCGCCAAACGAGCGTCGGCATATTTAAACTGTTTTTGCATTTTCGCATCCGATGGATAAACATCACAATCGACACCAATTGCACGTAATTTTTTCGCTAAGGTTTGAGCTTGAAGTGCTTCTTTTTCACCAAAATTGGCAAACAAAAGTGTTAAACGCGCGTCTGCTTCTTCAGGGAATAAGTTGAAATCGCGCAGTACATCATAAATACGATCAGCTCCGAAAGAAATTCCAACACCCGAAAGTCCAGAAAGACCAAATAAACCTGTCAAATCATCGTAACGTCCACCGCCACAAATGCTTCCAATTCCAGAATCAGGAACTTTTACTTCGAAAATCGCACCCGTGTAGTAATTCAATCCACGAGCAAGTGTAACATCAAACTCTACAGTTGCAGTTTGAATTCCCAATTTCTTAGTCGCTTCAAAGACACTTGTCAATTCATCAATACCTTTCAATCCGATTTCAGAAGAAGCTAAAAACGATTTCATTTTTGCAAGACACTCATCATTCGAACCAGTCAATTCAAACAAAGGAGAAATCAATTCAATTGCTTTCGCAGAGACTCCTTTTTCAGCGAGTTCTTTTTCAACGCCTTCACGTCCGATTTTATCTAATTTATCGATTGCAACCGTAATGTCGACCAGTTTATCCGTTTCACCAGAAACTTCAGCGATTCCCGAAAGGATTTTGCGGTTATTAACTTTAATAATGAAATTTGGAATGCGCAATTTTGTCAATACCTCATCGAAGATTTGGATAAAATCTACTTCGTACAACAAGGAATCCGAACCTACAACATCCGCGTCGCATTGATAAAACTCTTGGTAACGACTTTTTTGTGGACGATCAGCTCTCCAAACGGGTTGAATTTGGTAGCGTTTGAACGGAAATGACAATTCATTTTGGTGTTGAACTACAAAACGTGCAAATGGCACAGTAAGGTCGTATCGTAAAGCTTTTTCAGATACTTTAGAAGTAATTTGTGCTAATTCAATTCTATTTTGAATTGGTAATTTATCAAAATCCAACTCAGTTAAAGTAGGAGTTATATCTTCTTGATTAACTTTAGTTAGATAATTTCCAGAACGAAGAATTTGGAAAATCAATTTATCTCCTTCTTCGCCATATTTCCCCAGCAATGTTGAAGACAACTCAAAAGAAGGAGTTTCAATTGGAGCAAAACCGTATGTTTTAAAAACAGATTTAATTGTATCGAAAATGTAGGTTCTTTTTGCTACTTCGTGAGGAAGAAAATCGCGTGTTCCTTTTGGAATTGCTGGTTTTTGAGCCATTTTATTTTTTTTCGCAAAGATAGTATTTTTTCAAGTTTGACAATTTTATCATTATTCCAAAAAAAGATTCGAATAAAGGTTCATTAGAATTAAGAAGTTGATTAGTTTTGTTTATCATGAAAAATCTCATTCTTAAAAGCTTGGTTTGTTTGTTTTTACTATCAAGTAATCTACTTTTCGCCAATTTCACTGTTAACGATTCATTAAAGGCAGAACAACTCATTAAAAGTTCGTTAGCTGCAAATAACGAAATACAATTTAAGAAAGATTTGAAGGAGCTTTTCCCGAAAAATATCCGCGAAGATTTGCAGGCATTTTTCATTGCAAAGTATTATCTCTACACCCGACAATTAGATAAAGCCGCAGTTTTATTGCAAAAAACAATAAAAAAATATCCAACAGATGATATTAGAACTGCGAAATTGTACAATTCTTTGGGTGGAATTCGAACTTATCAAAACAACGTTCCCGAAGGAATGAAAGCATTTAATCGTGCTATTTCCATTTTTGAAAAAAATGGAAAAATTAATAAAACGGGAATTGTTCACAACAATATTGCAAATATTTATTTCACTCAATTGGATTATTTTTCAGCAGAAAAGCATTTCGAAAAAGCAGTTTTTTATCTACGCAAAGACAAAGACACGGTATTTTTAGGTGGAGTGAATGCTGTTTACGCGATGTGTTTAGCCAAATTAAAAAAGAATAAAAAAGCGGAGGAAGAACTCTCATTGGCGTTTGCAGAATCAAAAAAGCACAACAATATTTTAGGGATAACTTGCTCATATTTGGCGAAAGGTGAAATATTTCAAAGTGAGAAAAAGTATGCTGATGCTGAAAAAGCTTATTTAAAGTCACTTGAATTGGCTCAAACAAATGGACTCGGCGCATTTATAATGTTCAATCACGTTTCTTTGAATAAACTCTATAACATTCAAGGTCGATTTACAGAAGCTGTAACTCATGGTGAAGCAGCAATTCCTATGATTGAATCGTCAAACAACTGGAGTCCTTTGGCTTCAGCATACCGCAATTTGTCCTTGTCTTATGCAGGAATCAAAAACTATGAAAAAGCCTATGAATTCAACAACAAAGCATTGAATTTATTCCGTAAAATGACTTCAGAGAAAAATAAACGCATCATTAACGAGTTGAATATCAAATACGAAACCGTTAAGAAAGAAAAGGCAATCGCACTGAATAAAGTGAAAATCAACCGTTTGACCTTCATCAGTTTGGGAATTGGTTTCTTATTGATTTTAGTGATTGTGATTTATTCCTTGAACCGCAGACGAACGAAAGAGCGTTTGTATCGCATCGAAGAACAGAAAAAATTAGACATCATTGCTGCAAATCTAATTGGTGAAGAACGTGAAAAAGAACGCGTTTCTTATGAATTACATGATTCTATTTCGGCTTCGTTGACTGCACTTCGAATGAAAATAGAAAGCTTAGTTATTGAAAAAGAGCTATTAATTCCAATCACCTCAAATTTGGAAGCCATTCAACATGAGACCCGAAAGATTTCACACAACCTTTTACCTTTTCAGGGTGGAAGTTCACATTTTGTAACTTCTTTAGAAAACTATTGTTCTGAAAATTCGACAACTTCATTTCAAATAAAGTTTTATTCTTCAATACAACAAATTACAATTTCAGACATAAAAGCAAAAACATTGTACCGAATCATTCAAGAATTGGTCAACAATGCCATGAAACACTCACAATCTTCTGTTTGTTATGTTAGTTTAAACGCAAATTCAGAACTTTTAAATATTTTAGTTGAAGATCAAGGAATTGGTTTGAAAGAAGGAACAAAAAATGGACAAGGACTATTAAGTATTGCAAAACGAGTAGCAAATATTGATGGAAATATTGAAATTAGTTCTTTCGAAAACAAAGGAACAAGTATCTTAATCGAAGTACCAATTTAACACAACTTACAATTCAAATCATGAAATTAATTATCGCAGACGATCACGAATTATTACTTGATACACTCGTTCAATCTTTGAGTTTACGCTTTTCTCAATTAGAAATTAAAAAAGTTAAAAACAAAGAAGAACTTTATTCAAAGATTCAACAAGAGAATTTTGATTTTTTATTACAAGATATTCGCTTTGGAGATACCGATGCACGTAATTTCATTCCGGAAATTTCAATTAAACATCCTCAATTAAAAATCATTGTTTTTACAAGTATTTCTGATCAATTATCACTTTCTCGAATTTCTAAGCTTCCTATTCATGCGCTTGTTTCCAAAACAGATTCTATCGATGAAATCATGCATGCCTTAACGCTAAAAAATGAATCCGAAGTCTATTTTTCAAAAGCAATTGAGCACATATTAAAAAGTGTAAAAGAAGATCAATCGACTCAATTATCAGAGAGAGAATTAGAAGTTTTACGTGAAATTTCAAATGGTAAAACCTCGAAAGAAATTTCTGAACACTTATTTATATCTGTAAAAACAGTTGAAATGCACCGATCAAACTTATTTTCTAAAATGGATGTTTCAAATGTAGTTTCACTTGTGAAAAAAGCAATTACCCTAAATTTAATCGACGAATAATATAGGGAAACCTAATAAACTAGGGGAAACCCTATAATTAGAACTTTATGATTACACGAATTTTGTCTCATAATAAACAACCAGGTATTCTGGACTTAAATGAGAAACAAAATGAGAAAATTAATTTTATTCCTTGCTTTAACAGTAAGTGTAACAAGTATCCAATCATGTAAAAAGAAAGGATGTACAGATCCAGTCGCATTGAATTATAGTGACGAAGCTGAAGAAGACGATGGTTCTTGTACATATCCACCAGAAATCATTATTAGTGAAAATGTAACTTCACCAAGATCTTTTGCAAATGAAACAGTAAAAATTTGTGGAAATATTGAAGTTAGTTCAGTTTTAACTTTTGGTGAGGGTACAAATGTAATTATGTGTGCAGAATCACAGCTTACAATCAAACCAAGCGGGACCTTAGTTTCGACTGGTACAGTAGCTAAACCAGTCTATATTCGTGGTGAATCCGCTTCAAAAGGTTATTGGAGAACAATAATTTTCGAATCCGCAAATGCAAATAACCAACTTATTTATACAAACATTTCAGACGGTGGAGGTTACTGGTATTACCAATTTGCTGGAGTTTACATGGAAGCAAATTCAGCTTTAAAAATGCAAAACTCACGAATTTCGAATATGAAAGACTATGGTATGTATGTAAATGAAGGAGCAACTTTACCTAATTTTTCAACGAATGAATTTACAAATAATGATGGTTATGGATTAAGAATTACTACTTCATTACTACGTTTTTTAGACGCTGCATCTACTTATAACATTGGGAATACACAACCTTATATTTTAGCAAAAGGAAATACTGTTGGCGGAAATGTAAATTGGATTGATTTGAACCAAGCGGTTTTGTTGACTGATGAAGTTAATGTAACTGGAAATTTAACTATTGCAAGTGGTGCATCATATACAATGGAGGCTGAATCAGGAATAGAAGTTAACAATACTGGAAGTTTAAATTGCACAGGAACAGCAACAGAGCGTATTTCATTTGTTGGTAAATCTTCAACAGCTGGTTTCTGGAATGGAATTCGATATTCTTCCAACAATTCATCGAATAAATTACATTACTGTACTGTAAGAGATGGAGGATTTTATTGGTATTATGAATATTCTGCAATTTATGTAACAAATGCTTCAAGAGTTGACATAACACAAACAGAAGTCAGTAATTCTAATAACTACGGTTTATACCGAGATGGTTCAGGAAGTGTTTACAACAATTCTTCACTAGTGAATAATTACAATGATCTAACAACAAACAATAACTTCTTTGGAAATGGTGCTGGGGGTAGTGTGAACTGTACAACTTGTGCATCTAACATTCCATAATTCGTTTTCAAACTTTTACAAACCAAGGAAAGACTGCTCGTTTGAGTGGTCTTTTTTATTGACCCAAAACTGACAGAAGACTAGATTTCTAGTCCAACTTTGAAATTCAAAGCGAAAAATCCTGACAGATGTCTAGATATCTAGACATCTAGACATGTCAACCATAAAAACTGACGAATATCATGTTTTCACATGATTCAAATCAGCATTTATTTCGCCTAACATTCTGATTTTTGGCTAAATAAATTTTACGATGTCAGTATATCAGTCATTAGGAATTATTCCTCAAAAAAGACATACCGTTTTTAGAAACGAAGAAGGAGAACTTTACCACGAAGAATTGGTCGGAACTCAAGGATTTAGCAGCTTAAGCAGTCTTGTTTACCACCACTATCCTCCCACTCGTATCATTGGAAGTAAGGAAACTTATTCGGTGAAACCTATCATCGCAATTCCAAACAACTTGAAAATGTTGAATATGAAATCGTTCGACATTCCAGCTTTTGACGATTACATCGAAAGTAGAAAAGTGCTCTTTGTCAATAGCGATATTCAAGTGGGAATTTCCGTTCCTAAAAAATGGAACAACTATTTTTTCAAAAACACGGATGGAGATGAAATGCTATTTTTCCACAAAGGAACTGGTACTTTCAAATGCATGTTTGGTGAAATTCCGTTTGAACCAGGAGATTATTTAATCATTCCAAAAGGAACCGTTTATTCATTGGATTTTGATTCAGATGACAATCGAATTCTTTTTGTAGAATCACCAACTCCCATTTCAACTCCTCGTAGATATAGAAATGATTACGGTCAATTACTGGAACATTCTCCTTTCTGTGAACGTGATATGAAATATCCAAAAAATTTACAATCACACAAAGAAGAAGGTGAATTTGAAATCCGTATCAAGAAAAAAGATGAAATCTTTACATATACATACGCAAATCATCCTTACGATGTAGTTGGATGGGATGGTTTCTTGTTTCCGTATGCATTCAATATCCGAAATTTCGAACCGATTACAGGTCGAATTCATATGCCACCTCCAATTCATCAAACGTTCGAAGGAAAAGGATTTGTTGTTTGTAGTTTCGTTCCACGATTGTACGATTATCACCCAGATGCAATTCCTGCTCCATATCACCATAGCAATGTAGATTCTGATGAAATTCTATACTACGTAGCTGGTGAATTCATGAGTCGTAAAAACATCACGGAAGGACAATTCACACTTCATCCTGCTGGAATTCCTCATGGACCACACCCAGGTGCAATCGAAAAAAGTATTGGTAAAACTGAAACAAAAGAACTTGCCGTAATGATCGATCCATTTGCACCCGTTGCAATTACTCAAACAGCAATAGAATATGGAATTCACGATTACTGGAAAAGCTGGGTGGAAGATTGATTTACACCCAATTGAACGACAATTTGCACGCATTAAAACATTAATTTTTATGGCAAAGACAATTATAGAACCGTTTCGTATCAAATCTGTTGAACCGATTCATTTCACTACAGTTGAACAACGAAAACAAAAAATTACAAAAGCACACAATAACCTGTTTTTATTGGACGCTGACGATGTAATCATCGATTTATTGACCGATTCTGGAACAAGTGCAATGAGCAGTAATCAATGGGCTGCAATCATGCAAGGCGACGAATCTTACGCTGGAAGTAAAAGTTTTTATCGCTTCGAAAAAGCAGTTAAAGACTTAACAAGTATGCAATTCGTTATTCCAACTCATCAAGGTCGCGCTGCTGAACGCATTCTTTTCGATGCAATGACTGGCGAAGGAAAAGTAGTGTTGAGTAATACACTTTTCGATACAACTCGTGCCAACATCGAATTTTCTGGCGCTGAAGGAATTGATTTACTATGTAAAGAAGCGAAAGACACGCAAATTCCTTACGATTTCAAAGGAAATATCGATACTGAAAAATTGGAAAACACTATCAACGATTTAGGTCGAGATGCAATTTCTTTAGTTTTAGTTACCATCACCAACAACTCTGGTGGCGGACAACCTGTGAGCATGGAAAACATGAAAAAAGTACGAGAAATTTGTACAAAATATCAAATTCCATTTTTCTTAGATGCATGTAGATTCGCAGAAAATGCTTACTTCATCAAAAAACGTGAAGCTGGATTTGCTGACAAAGATGTAAAAGCAATTGCACAAGAATTTTTTCGTTTAGCGGATGGTTGTACGATGAGTGCAAAGAAAGATGCATTTGCAAATATTGGTGGATTCATTGCTTTAAACGATACTGAACTCGCTGAAAAATGTAGAAACATGTTGATTATCACGGAAGGTTTTCCAACTTATGGTGGATTAGCTGGACGTGATTTAGAAGCAATTGCGGTTGGTTTGGAAGAAATCGTCGAAGAATCGTATTTGAACTATCGAATCAGAACAACTGAATATTTAACTGAGAAATTAGTAGCAAATGGTGTTCCTGTCATGCAACCAGCAGGAGGACATGCAGTTTACTTAGATGCAAAAGCATTTCTTTCTCATATTCCTGAACATCAATATCCAGGACAAGCATTGGCAATCGCATTATACAAAACAGGTGGAATCAGAACAGTTGAAATTGGCTCTTTCATGTTTGGAAAATACAATTCCGAAGGAAAACTAATTCCCGCTCAATTCGAATTGGTACGAATGGCTTTTCCACGAAGAGTGTATACTCAAAGTCACATTGACTACGTAGCAGAAATCATTTTGGAAGTATTTGAAAATAGAAACGAAATAAAAGGTTTGAAAATCGATAAAGAAGCGAAATTCTTACGTCACTTCACAGCTCATTTAACTGAATTAGAACATAATAAAGCGAATCATGAGCAACTTGTTAGTATGTAAATCTTTTAGCTTCGATTTTGCTCATGCTTTAGATGGGTATGACGGTTTGTGTAAAAACATTCATGGACATACTTATCATTTGTCGGTATCTATTCTAGGAAAAATAAGCGACTTGGAAAAAGATGTGAAAATTGGAATGGTGGTGGATTTTAGCATTTTGAAAAACATCGTCAACAGAAGAATTAAAGATGTCTTTGATCACTCCTTGGTTTTAAATGGAAAGTCAGAAAGACACTTGCATTATGCCAAACAATTAAAAAGCGATTTTGAACGCATCATTTTATTGGATAGACAACCAACATGTGAGAATTTATTGTTGGATTTCAAACAACGCATTGAAAAAGATTTAAAAGAAAACAACCTTCTACTCTACCAAATCAAATTACAAGAAACCCCAAGCTCTTATGCAGAGTGGAATATTCATATAAACGAAATAAAAATACCGCAATGAACGATTTAAAAAACATCTCCAATTATCAATATTCAGGAGAAAAAGTGTTTGCTGAGGCGAAAGATTACTTCGAGATCTCAGGTACAGATTATGTTGAAATGTATGTCGGAAATGCAAAACAAAGTGCTTACTTTTTTTGTGCTGCCTTAGGATTTGAACAAGTTGCATATTCAGGTTTAGAAACTGGAAATAAAGCATATTGCAGCTATGTTTTAAAACAAGATAAAATCCGTTTGGTCTTATCAACTGCTTACAATTCAAATCATGAAATTTCACAACACGTTGCCAATCATGGTGATGGAGTAAAAGTAATTGCACTAACTGTTGAAGATGCAAGTTCTGCCTACGAACAATGTATCGAAAGAGGTGCGAAAAGTTTCATGGAGCCAACAACTCAAAACGATGCGAATGGTTCTGTAACACGAGCTGGAATTCATACATACGGTGAAACAGTTCACGTTTTTGTTGAACGTAAAAACTACAACGGAGATTTCCTTCCAGGTTTTATCGCGATGAAAAATGACTTCGAAGTAAAATCAACTGGATTAAAATACATCGACCACATGGTTGGGAATGTTGAATTGGGTCAAATGAAAGTTTGGGCTGATTTCTATTCTTCAGTTTTAGGATTTGCGAACCTAATTACCTTCGATGACAAAGACATTTCAACACAATACACAGCTTTGATGTCGAAAGTGATGAGTAACGGAAATGGACGTATCAAATTCCCAATTAACGAACCAGCAGCGGGTTTGAAAAAATCACAAATCGAAGAATATTTAGACTTTTACCAAGGTCCAGGATGTCAACACATAGCTGTTGCTACCGACGATATCGTTTTCACCATTTCTGAAATGCGTAAACGTGGAATTCAATTCTTGCATGTTCCAGGAGAATATTACGACACAGTAAAAAAACGTGTTGGAAATATCGAAGAAGACATGGATTTATTGAAAAGTCTAGGAATTATGGTCGACAGAGATGAAGAAGGGTATTTATTGCAAATCTTCACAAAACCATTGAATGATCGTCCAACCTTATTCTTGGAAATCATCCAACGAAAAGGAGCTAAAAGCTTCGGAAAAGGAAATTTCAAAGCCTTATTCGAAAGTATTGAAGCTGAACAAGAAAAACGTGGAACGCTTTAATTTATATTTTAATCTATAACTATGGAAGCTCAATTAGAAACGGCTGTTGAACACTTTGAAAAAAGAATTCAACTCGACGAAAAAATAGAACCGAAAGACTGGATGCCAGAGGAATATCGTAAAACAGTTTTACGTCAAATGGCACAACACGCTCATAGTGAAGTAATTGGGATGCAACCTGAAGGAAACTGGGTCTTACGTGCACCAACTTTACGAGCGAAGAAAATATTGTTAGCGAAAATCCAAGATGAAGGTGGACATGGATTGTACTTGTATTCTGCTGCTGAAACATTGGGAATGTCGCGTACAGAAATGATTCAATTATTGCACGAAGGAAAATCAAAATACTCAAGTGTATTCAACTATCCAACTCGAAATTGGGCGGATATTGGTGCAATTGGTTGGTTGGTTGATGGAGCTGCAATTGTGAATCAAGTTTCTTTGCAACGCACTTCATACGGGCCTTATGCACGTGCGATGTTCCGAATTTGTAAGGAAGAAAGTTTTCACCAACGTCAAGGTTACGAAATCATGGCAAAAATGATGGCTGGAACAAAAGACCAACAAGTGATGGCACAAGATGCGATGAACCGTTGGTGGTGGCCTTCATTGATGATGTTTGGTCCACATGATGCAGAAAGTGCGCATACACAACAAAGTATGGAATGGAACATCAAACGTGAAAGCAATGACAAATTGCGTCAAAAATTCATCGACAAAACAGTTGAACAAGCACATTTAATTGGTTTGACAGTTCCCGATTCGGACTTAAAATACAATGCTGAAACAGAACATTGGGAAATTGGACCTATCAACTGGGATGAATTTTGGAATGTTGTTAGAGGAAATGGACCTTGCAACGAACAACGAATGGCGCATCATCTCAAAGCTCATCACGAAGGTGAATGGGTACGTAATGCGGCGCTTGAATTTTCGAAAACAAGAACGTTATAACTACAATAAAAGCCATTTTACTTCAAATAACTTCGTTCTCGAAAATTTTACCTATTCATTATCAGAATGATAACTCTACGGTAAAATTTTCTTCGGGCCTCGTTCTTTTTTGCAAAATGTCTTTTACATAGTCATAAGTAATAACCTCAGTTCGATTATAAATTCTTGTCAGATCGCCTATAAAT
>JBKDZA010000255.1:0-22661 GCA_046308455.1 Fluviicola sp. | reverse complement strand
ACAACTTAATGGCAGGAACTCAAACAAATAAAGTAACTGAGAAAATCTCAGGTAGTCCATTTGCAATTCAAGCTTGGTTTGCATCAAATTCAAATGACTCTTTAGTAGCAACTACAGGAATTTTAGTTACTCCTTACGATTACTTAAACCCTGATTACCGTCCAGCTGGATCGTCTCCATTATTGACAAACGTAAGTTTCTCTGATGCGTTTTTAGCTGCAAACACCTTAACTACACCAACTGTACCTACTACAACTATTAATTACTGTGTTGGTGAAACTGCATCTGCATTGTCTGCAACTGCTACAAATGGAAATACATTATTGTGGTATACTACACCTACAGGTGGAGTTGGTTCTACAACAATTCCTACAGTTACAACTTCAGTTGCTGGTACACAAAACTACTATGTTGTTCAAACAAATGGTGCTGGTTTTGAAAGTAACCGTGTTTTAATCGAAGTAAACGTGAACGCTCTTCCTGCTGTTCCTGCAATTACTCCAAGTGGTGCTACAACTTTCTGTACTGGTGGTTCAGTTAATTTAACTGCTGACGCTGCTGCTTCTTACTTATGGTCTCCAGGAGGACAAACTACACAAACAATTACAGTATCTGCTTCAGGAACTTTTTCAGTAACTGTAGAAAACGCTGCTGGTTGTCAAGCAACTTCTACTACAACTAACGTAAACGTTTCAAGTGCTCCAACACCTACAATTCAAGCAGGTAGTGCAACTTCAGTATGTGATGGTGAATGTGTTACTTTGACAGCTTCAACTTCTGATACTTATACTTGGTCTACAGGAGCAACAACTCAATCAATCAACGTTTGTACTTCAGGTTCTTACACTTGTGTAACTACAAATGCAGATGCTTGTGACGGTGTTGGAACTTCTAATGCAATCGCAATTACTGTAACTCCTCAACCAGTTATTAATACAGTTGGATTCTCAACTTCAGGAACAGTTGTAACTTTTTCAAGTACTTCAACAGGTGGAACATCTTACTCATGGGATTTCGGTGACTTAACAAATTCAGCTGCTCAGAATCCAATTCATGCTTATGTTGGAAACGATTTATACACTGTAACATTCACTGCAATCAATGGTAACTGTCAAGATGATTCAACTTTCACAGTATTGATCAACGTTGGATTAAATGAAATGAAAGATTTATTTGAATTGAATGTGTATCCAAATCCAAGTAACTCAGGTTTATTCAATTTGATCTTCAATGAAAACCAAGCGAACGAAAATTTCGAAGCAGTTTTAGTTGATGCAAACGGAAGAATGGTTTACAGAAAAGAAAACATCAACGGTTCTGAAACTACAGAAATCGGTTCTGTTGAATTAAATACTGGTATTTACTTCTTACAAATTAGCAGTGCAAATCAAACGAAAGTTTTAAAATTGCAAATAGTTAAATAACATAGAATTACTACCCTATGAAACTAGGAGCACCACTGAAAGTGGTGCTTTTTTTTTGAAACAATATGAAAGAATTATTAGAAAAAGATTTAGTAAGCGCAATTACAGATAAAATAAATGTTATCGTAGTTGTAATAAATTATAAGGGTAATGTGGAATTTGTTAGTGAATCTAGTAAACGAATTCTCGGTTTCGAACCAAATGAATTAATAGGGGATTTATGGTGGAAAGCAACTCGTAAAAATGAAAACTCAGCTTTGGAAATGATTGAATCATTTAAAAAGCACGTACAAGAAAACAAAATAAGTGAATTAAGTTCAGAACGATTAATTAGAACGAAAAACGGTTCTAATTGTTGGATTTTATGGCAGATTTCTGAAAACAATGATGGAAAAATAGTTTGTGTTGGTTACGATATCACCTCACGTAAACAAAAAGAATTGCTCCTGAAGAAGTCAATGAAATTGCTAAAAGTAAAAAACAAAGAATTATTAGATAGTATCCAATATGCAAGTTTTATTCAAAAGTCAATCTTGCCAAATGTCGAAAAGTTTAGAAGTTATTTTACGAATATTCACGTTGAATTATATCCCAAAGATTTTGTCTCAGGAGATTTCTACTTTCTATATAAAAAAGATGCATTTGTTTATATCGCGTGTATAGATTGTACAGGACACGGCGTTCCAGGAGCATTGATGACAATCCTTTCAAGGAATTTATTGAAACATCTCATAAAGCAAGATGAATCATTTGATCCTGCTAAAATTTTGCAAGCATTAGATGAAAATCTGGAAGAAGAAATCAATCACAACTCGCGTTACAGACGAAATGATGGAATGGATATTTCATTGGTGATTTTGGATACAGAAAACAATCTCATGAAATTTTCAGGGGCGCATCATTCACTCTTTTTTAAGAATGATTTTGATTGTTTTGAATTTAAAGGAAATCGCTATCCCATAGGATTATATCATAATGTGCAAAAAACCTTTACAAATCATGTGATTCCCTATAAATCTGGGGATCAATTGTTTTTATTTACAGATGGATTTTTTGATCAATTTGGTGGTGAAAAATTTAAAAAATTCACTAAGAAAAGAATTTTTATGATTTTAAATTCAAAGCAATCGTTTAATGAAACCTGTAATATGATTGAAAATTCTTTTTTTCATTGGAAAGGAGATTTGGAACAAACAGATGATTGTCTTTTCATGGGTTTTGAATTGTAATTCAGAAAGGTTTTGGTCATAATCTAATAACAATAACAAGACCTTTTCTCAAACAGAATAAATGCTTCGATGAGGTAATTTTGCACAAAAAAATGGAACATTTTGCCTTTTTGTTCGGAGCCATCTTTTCAGTAATGAATCCTCTTGGAACAGTACCCGTATTTGTAGAATTAGCTAGAAACCTTGATGACGTTGACCGACGAAAAGTCTGTTTAAAAACATGTTTAAATGTTTTAGTGATCTTGTTTATTTCTTTTTTCTTGGGAACGTATATTTTAAGCTTTTTTGGAATCAGTGTTTCATCACTTCGACTTGCTGGTGGATTAGTGATATGTTCTTCTGGTTTTGCATTGTTAACAGGTTCATTCACGAAGCACAAAGGAATGAAAAGAGTAAGTGTACAAGAAGATTTGAAAGCAAGAAAAGATTTTACCTTAACACCTTTAGCTTTACCCATGTTGGCTGGACCAGGAACGATTTCTTTATTGATCGGATTCAATAATGTGTATAAATCAACCACCGAAATACTATTGGTTTGTAGTGCGATTGTAGTTGTTGTTGGTGCCATTTACTTTGTTCTACGGTCGTCAAATATGATTGTAAAGAAAATGGGTGCATCGGGACTAAATGCAACTTCTAGAATTATCGGTTTTGTGGTTATCGCAATTGGAATTGAAATGATAGCAAAGTCTGTTTTCGAATACGGAAAACTATTTCTTGAAAACGTTAATAACTAGTGTCTTAAAAAACTCAATATCTACTGCCTTTTGCCTAACCCCTAATTCCTATCTATTTAATCTCAACAAACGTCATCACCGGACGAAAACTAGTATATGGTGAAGCTCCAGTGTATTTTCGTGTACTTTCATTTCGAACATCGTAGCCTGGAGAATTCCAATCGCCACCAACAACGATATCTTTTTCTTCGACCATTTCTGATGCATTTCCATTCAAATTGTACAAATCGAATTCGTTGGGCCAAAAAGATTTACTTGGAGCTAAAATATCTGAAGACGAATTTTCTTCAAAATAAGCATCTAAAAGTGCATCATATTCTGTAATTACTTTGAATTCATTTGTTTCTGGATCACGTGTAATGTTTGTATTTCCTAGAGCTAAATGGTTACACAAATATCGACCGTCTGGTTTACGGATGAAAGGTCCATCCCAAGCAAATGGTCGTCTCAGAGCTGATCCATTTGTGGCGCGTAAATATTCCGCACGTTTTGGAAGACGAAAAACTAATGATTGGTTTCCTGTGTTTTTTCTCCAGTTTTCAGTAAGCCAAACACAATAAGCTTCAGCTTGTTCACGAGTTATATTTACAACTGGATAATCATTGTATGCAGGATGATTGAAATAATAATCAGTATATTTTTTGTTGTGAATGGATGAAGTTGTCCAAAGTGTAGTGTCTGGAAGCGCTTTTTTGTATTCATCAATTTTTCCACTAACTTTTAAATTTGAAAGGTATTCTCTGTAATTCATATTTGTTACTTCACCTTTCATCATGAAGAAACCTTGTAAAGATACAGTATCATTTTCATAGATAGTATTTCCCGATGGAACAAACGAATATCCTTTTTGCATGATTTTCTTCATTTCTTTCAAAGTCGTGACTTTCTTCTCTTTTTTGAAAGAATAAAGCGAATTAGAAAAAAGAATTAATGTACTGATTAAAATAGAGGAGAGTAAAATTCGTTTCATAAAGAGGTTTTGTTTTAAAAGGTTATAAGTTTTTTGAGCTAAAAGGTTACATAAGTCACAAAAATAGTAGACAAATTACTTTAATTTCATAATAATCACAATCTGTGTACATCCGTTAATCTGTGGTTATAAATAAAATGTATTCAAAATTAATTCTTTAAGTTTGAAGTATATTTGTAATACATGAATCCAAAAATCGACGAATACATCAACTCAGCTTCGAACTGGCAAGAAGAAATGCGTTTCTTACGTAAAATCGCTTTGGAATGTAATCTGGAAGAAGAGTTGAAATGGGGAGTTCCGTGCTATACGTTCAATAAGAAAAACATTATTCTGATTCATGCATTCAAAGATTTTTGTGGTTTTGGATTTTTCAAAGGTGCACTTTTAAAAGACGAAGAAGGAATTTTAAGTAAACCGGGCGAAAATTCCAATTCGAGTAGAATTAGTAAAGTCACAAGCACGCAAGAAATCAAAGACAAAGAAGCACTTTTAAAAGCCTATTTATTCGAAGCGATTGAAATCGAAAAAGCCGAATTGAAAGTGAAAGTGAAAGAAGTTTCCGAATACTCCGTTCCTGAGGAATTAATTGAACAATTCGATAAGAGTTCAGAATTTAAGATCGCCTTTGATAAATTAACTCCAGGTCGACAAAAAGCATATCTTCTTCATTTCTCAGAAGCAAAACAGTCAAGTACACGCACCTCACGCATTGAAAAATACATTCCTCGAATTCTGAACGGTAAAGGATTCAATGATTGCGTATGTGGGTTGTCGAAGCGAATGCCTTCCTGCGATGGTTCACACAAACAACTTTCAAACAATTGAAAATGTAATCCCGACAGCAATCGGGAGGAAAATTTAAAAGTAAGGTAAAATTTATTTTTTTAATTTTCAATTGATAATTTCATCTCACTTCCAATCGCTCAACGTCCCCAACTTCAGCCAAAGCATGATAGGTATAACTGACTAAATGCAACATCTGATCACGGCCTTTTTTCTGTCCAATTTTAGCGACGATAAAAAAACTAGAAATTAAAACAATCCCAATAGGAATCACCCATAAAAAACCACTACTTCCATGTCGGGAATATTCCACAAATCCCATAATCGAAGCGAAAAACGTGATTAAAGTTATCGCTGAATAAATCAACGTAAACATAAACCAAACTGTTTGTCGTGGTCCTAGCAAACAACAAACGCGTGTAAAATCCTTCGATTCACTTTCTTCAATTCGTACAGACATTTCTGGCGACCAATAATGTTGTAAATGTTTAGGTGTTTTTAAGAAAACATATTCGCCACTTCTAAGTCCTGAAACATAAGGATCTTTACTTAAATTATTTTCCATACGTTCCAAACTCTCTTCAACTTGTGCGGAAGTTTTCAAATAAAAACGCGGACGAATTTCACCTAAAATGGAATGGTTTAACCTATTAAATGGCATTGTTTTATTGTTTTAGATTCACAATTTATGAGAAAAATTGCAAAGATTGATTCTAAATTTCAGATTGAACAGATTCATTAACTGACAAATAAACCATTTAACAGATTTTCAGAAAATAGTTTACATAAAATGTTGACTTTTACAAAAAATGAAAGAGTACATCCAACTTCAAATTCGAATGACAAACAGAAAGTTCAAAGAAATGGGCATTTCTCCAGTTTTTGCGTATTTGATTTTTTTAGTTGGATTTATCGGATTTTCACTACTGTTATTTTATAAAACAGCTCTTGCGCCATATTTCTACTTGTTGATTTATACATCATTGATTTTGAAATTATCCGAAACAAAACGGACTGAATTTTTAAAATTCACGTTTAAAGACACTTATTTCAAACGAATCAGATTACTTGAAAACTTGCTTTTAGCGCTTCCGTTTTTTGTATTTCTACTCATCAAAATGGAATTTATAGTTGCTTTGAGTTTACTTATAATCGCAGGCTTGACTTCTATCATTCAAATTAAAACCATCGGACATTTCACAACTCCAACTCCTTTTTCAAGAAAGCCATTTGAGTTCTTAGTAGGTTTTCGAAAATCAATTCTAATATTTCCACTCATTTATGCTTTGACTGGAATTGCAGTTTACATTGGGAATTTAAATTTAGCGATTTTCTCATTGTTGTTGGTTTTTGTCGTGATATTCAATTTCTTTTCACAACCCGAAGAAGATTATTTTGTTTGGATTTTCAATCAAAACCCAAAGCAATTTCTGTTTTCTAAAATGCGCATTTCATTCGTTTATTCAACTGTTTTAATGCTGCCTAGTTTTTGTATTTTGATGCTTGTCTATTACACTGATTTTTTAATTATTTCTGGGTTACTATTAATTGCATATTTATTAGTTATAACAGTGATTGTAGCTAAATATTCAGTTTTTCCAAAAGAAATGGGCTTAACTCAAGGTTTTTTGATTGTGATTAGTTTGTTTTTCCCACCATTATTACTTTTTGTAATTCCTTATTTTTTCTCACAATCCGTTAAACAATTAAATTCCTATCTCAAATGATTCAAATTCAGCAATTAAACAAAAGCTTTGGTTCGAAGGAAGTGTTGAAAAACATTGATTTGACTTTCGAAAAAGGAACAATCACAGGAATTGTGGGGGAGAATGGAGCTGGAAAAACTACTTTGTTTCGATGCATTGCTGGTTTAGAGAATTATGAAGGAACCATTTTGTCGGATGCAAATCCACTTAAAGATAAATTGGGTCTTTTGTTTACCGATCCTTTCTTTTTTTCAAAAATTACTGGAAAAGAATATTTGCAATTTATGTGTAATGCAAGAGGTGTTAAAATAGCTGATTTCAATTCACGAAATATTTTTGATTTGCCACTGAATCAATATGCAATGAGTTATTCCACAGGTATGAAGAAAAAGTTGGCAATTTTAGCAATCTTGTTACAAGAAAACGATTACTTTATTTTTGACGAACCATTTAATGGAGTTGACATTCAAAGTAACATTGTCATTACAGAAATTATTTTGAAACTAAAGGAAATGAATAAAACAGTCTTGATTTCATCGCATATTTTTTCCACCTTGAATGATACTTGTGATAAAATTCATTTACTTCAAGATGGAGAAATCAAACGGACAGTAGAGAAGAATGAATTCTCCGAACTAGAGGCAGAAATGAAAGCTTTTGCTATTGGAAATAAAATTGACTTGTTGAATCTAAAATAAAAAAAAACCTGAGCATTACACTCAGGTTTGATGAATTTTAAAAAATCTAGGTTGATTTTTAATTGATCTCCATTTCGACAGGTAAACGCATTTGTATACCTCTCCAAGATTCAATTTTTTCTAAAACTTTAATTAAATCATTTGCGATTTTTGGCAATTTCGAACTCTTAAATTGAATTGTTTCCTCTTCTTCAGAAAGTGTTTCAATTGCTTCTTCCCATTTATTTTCTTTTACTTTAGGATAATAACGCAGTGTTGGAGTTTTGATTTTTGCTTCTTTAATTGCGTAAGCTAACGCATCTTCAAATCCACCAATTTTGTCAACTAAACCAATTTTCACTGCATCTTTTCCAGACCAAACACGACCACGAGCAATTTTTTGTACTTGTTCAACAGTCATTCCACGTCCATCTGCAACACGTTTTTTGAATTGTAAGTAAGTTTTATCTACTTCACCTTGAATCATACTCATTTCTTCTTCTGTCAAGCGTTTATTCAAGGATAAAACAGAATGTTTGTTCGTTTGTACACGATCAAAAGTGATTCCGAAGTTCTTTTGGAACAAATCGCCAGTAAACGGAATTACACCAAATACACCAATTGAACCAGTAATCGTTGTGTTTTCAGCAAAAATTGTAGATGCTGGAGCTGAAATGTAATATCCTCCAGAAGCAGCATAATCACCCATAGAAACGATAACTTTTTTCGTTTTCTCCGTTAACATAACTTCACGCCAAATTTCTTCAGAAGCTAAAGCTGATCCACCAGGTGAATTTACACGGAATACAACCACTTTAATGTCGTCGTCATTTCGAGCTTCACGGAAATAACCACACAATTTACGACTTGCGATTTCATCTCCATCAACAGTAATTGCTCCATCAGCAACAATTACAGCAACATTTGCTCCACCTTCATTTGATAAAAGTTGTTGCTCGATTTTGAATTTTTTCTTTGCGTATTTTTCAAATGATTCAATATCAGACAAGTCATCCAATTTTGCTTTTTTAGAAACTAATGCTTCCACTTCATCTGAATATTTCAAACCGTCAATAAACTTGTATTTCAAGGCATCTTCCATACGTTGAACTTTCACGTTTTCAGCGATATCGAATAATTGTTGTGCAGTCATTTTACGACTTGTAGCAATCTCAGAGCGGATATCTTCCCACATGGATGATAAGAAACGATTACTTTGTAAACGACTTGAATCACTCATGTTATCTCTAAAATATGGCTCAACAGCACTTTTGAAATCGTTATTTGAACCACGAATCACTTGCATTTCAACACCATATTTATCAAACATTCCTTTTAGGAACATGATTTCAGCTCCTAGCCCCATAAATTCAACAGTTGAAGTTGGGAAACCATAGATTTCTTTTGCAACTGAAGCAATGTAATATTGTTTTTGGGAAATGAATTCACCATTTAAATAAGCAACAACAAATTTTCCAGATGATTGGAAATCTGAAATCGCATCACGAATTTCTTTCGCTTTTGCATATCCCATTGAAACGTTACCAAGTTCAAGATAAATTCCTTTTACTTCTTTATCGTCTTTTGCTTTTTTTAAACCATGAATGACATCAGAAATTCCCAGTTGTTTATTCATAGAAAAAGATCCTTGATCAAAGCTTGTATTCGACATTTCAGTAACTTCTTGATCTAATTTCATGTGAAGAACAGTTCTATTTTCAACTTTTTCTTCAGTAGAAAACAAGCTGCTAAAAACGATTAGCCAAAAAATCCATCCGATTACAGATAAAATTAACGATGAAACCAAAGTTGGCCAAAAAATTCTCCAAAAACCTATTTTAGGTGTACTCATAACTAAAACTTATTTAATTTAGGCAAATGTAAACGAGTCGAAGAGAGAAGTACTTGAATATATGACAGACTTTGAAAAGAATCACGATAAAAGGAAAATTAAAATGTTGAATGGTTTAGAGAGCAATGAATCTATCTATATAGGAGTTGGTACAAATCTAGGTGATCGATTGGAGAATATAAAGTTAGCGATTCAACTTTTAGATAATGAAGGAGTTAAAGTTTTAAGAACAGCAAGTATTTATGAAACGAAAGCAGTTGGTTTTGAATCTGAGGATGATTTTTACAATACGGTTTTCGAAATTCAGACTAGTTTTTCAGCCTTAGATTTATTGAAAATTACGCAAGAAGTTGAACGTAAAATTGGTAGAAAGCCAAAAGTTTCAACAAATTATGAATCACGGATAATTGATTTAGATATTTTATTCTATAAAAATGAAGTTTTCAACACTTTTGAATTGACGATTCCACACCCAAGAATTAAGCAGAGAAAATTTGTTTTACACCCGCTTAAAGAGCTGATTATAAATAGCTTAAATAAATCATTAAATCCTGTTTTTCGTAAGCTAAAAAACACTTCTATCGATGAAATGGAGCCAATTATCGTTCATAAGCCATTACTTGTCAGTTAAAAAAGAACAAAAGATATACTTGGTTAAGAAAAAAGTAATTATGTTTGCAGTGAAAATTCTATTAAGTAAGAAACTACAAATGAATATGAAAAAGCAAAATTTAACAGGATTAGCTTTCATTGCATTGACTGGATCGCTCGTTACAAGCTGTGACTTGTTGAAAGATTTGGACTACAAAGTTACTCCTTGTCCACTAGAAATGCACGGAGATTCAGTTCGTGTTAAAATTGATGTAACTTTCCCTGAGAAAGGTATCAAAAAGAAAGCATATGCTGAAATCACTCCAAAAATTGGTGAGACATCTTTAAAGACAGTTACTATCCAAGGAGAGAAAGCGCAAGCAAATGGTTCTGTTATTCAGTACAAGCCAGGAGGAAAGTACACGTATACAGATGTTGTAGCTTACAAGCCTGAATTTGAACAAACAGAATTGTGGGTAACAGGAAAAGTTTTCAAAGGTGGAAAAGAGAAAGTTGGTAAATTTGATGATCAAAAAATCTGTTACGGAACTATCGTTACTCCATTGTTAGTAAACAAAGATTTCCGTGTGATTTATGCGAAAGATGATTTCAAACGTGTGACTCCACAATCAGCGATGACTCAATTTAACTATTTACAAGCTAAATCTGATGTTCGTACAACTGAGTTTAAAGATAAAGATATGGTTGATATGACAGCTTGGTTAACTGCAGCTCAATCAAATCCAAAAATCAATATCACTTCAATTGACGTAACTGGTTTTGCATCATTAGAAGGTGAAGAAGGTAAAAACAACGAATTGTCAACAGCTCGTGCTAACTCTGGAAAAGAAGGTTTCTTGAAAGTTGCAGCTAACGCTAAAAATGACAAAGCTGGTGCAGTTACTTTCAACTTGAATGGTTCAGGTGAGGATTTCGAAGGATTCAAAGCTGAATTGATGAAAAGTACAAAAATCAAACAAGAAGATAAAGATTTAATCGTTCGTGTATTAGAAATGTATTCAGACAAAGCTCAACGTGAGCAAGAAATGAAAAACATGTCTAAATCATACACTGAGTTAGAAAAATCTATCTTCCCTCAACAACGTCGTTCTGAAGTTAAAATCAACTACGATTTAACTGGATATTCTGACGAAGAGTTGAAAGCGATTTCAGTTTCTGATCCTCAAAAATTAACTTTAGAAGAGTTGTTGTTTACAGCTACTTTAACTGAAGACTTAAACGAGAAATTACGTGTTTACCGTGAGGCTGAGAAAAAAGATGCTTCTGATTACCGTGCAGCAAACAATGTTGGAGCTGTATTGTACCAACAAGGTAAAATGTCTGAAGCTAAATCTCAATTCGAGAAAGCTAATGGATTAAAAGATAACGCTATTTCTAAAAACAACTTAGGTGCAATTGCTGGAGCTTCTGGTGACCGTACTAAAGCAACTAAATTGTTCAACGATGCAAACGGTGCTGGTTCTGAAGTTTCTTACAACAAAGGAATTATCGCTATCCAAAATGGTAAATATGCTGATGCTGTAACTGCTTTCGGTTCTGAAAACACATACAACAAAGCATTGGCTCAATTGTTAAACGGTAATGCTGATGTAGCTGTTAAAACAATCGACGCTTCTAAAGATAAAGAAACAGCTCAAGGTTTCTACTTGAAAGCTATCGCTGCTGCACGTCAAGATAAATTGACTGATGTAGTATCTAACTTGAAATCTTCTATCGGTAAAGATGGAGCGATGAAAGCTAAAGCTGCGAAAGATGCTGAATTCACAAAATATGCTGAAGATGCTTCAATGGCATTCATTAAGTAAGACTTACTGAAAAAATAGTTTAAAGGCTTCTCGAAAGAGAGGCCTTTTTTTTGTTCCAAAGGTTTAGATTTATTTATGTAGTAACTATTATCCTAAATCTTTTTCTTAGTAAGTTAGATTGTCGATGGATCTATTTAAAGTTGAAGAATAAATACGTGCTTGAATAATTGAATCAATATATCAATATATCAATATATCAATATATCAATATATCAATATATCAATATATCAATATATCAATATATCAATATATCAATTAATAAATGTATCAATGTATCAATGTATCAATGAATCAATGAATCAATGAATCAATGAATCAATGAATCAATATATCAATTAATATATAAATAATCCAATTAAATCAAGTGATTGCGTATAACTCGAGCAGTTATTATCCACCAATAAAGGAAAAATCAACTCTTCTGTTTTGTTGTCTTCCTTCAGCAGATTTATTGTCTGAAATAGGTTCTGATTCGCCTTTAAAATCAATTTCAATTTTATCTCTTGCTAATCCTTTCGCTAATAAACAATCGATAATTGCTTGGGCTCTTCTTGAGGATAAGTCGATGTTGTAAATGTCAGACCCGTCTGAATCTGTATGTCCAACGACTTTAACACGTAAATCTGTATGACTCAAAACAACTTGCACCATGTCTTCAATGAAAGGTAGATACTCTGCTTTTACTTCTGCTTTATCGTAGTCAAAGTAAATGGGTGTAAATTTAAAGTTAGCACGTTCAGCCATTCTGATTTCGCGCGACTTTCGTCCGTTTTTAATGTCATCAACAAAAATAGGTCGCCACGATTGTAAAGCAACTTTTTGTAGATCAGTTGGGAGTTTTTCATTAACTTTATAACATACAAATTTCCCAACATTACCTTTACAAACCTTACTTGAAAAAGTACCTTGAATGTATCCGGTAGAATCGACAAAATCACCACTGAAAATTAAATCACACCATTTTACTCCAGTTCCATCTTTTTTAGAAACTACAGTAAATTGTGTGCCATCGAAATGATTCTTATTTATTGTTCCTTTTATTTTTCGGACATTGTATTGTTCTTTCCCTACTATCTCTTCTCTAGAAAACCCAATGATTTCACCATCGTTTTTAAATTCAAACCAGATGATTTGAGCTTGTTCAACTTTTTGTCCATTCTTAATCAACAATCCCTTCCAAATTCCGTTTATTTGACTGTAGCTTAAAATAGATAAAGCTGTAAAAATGAAGAGTAAAAGATGTTTCATACTACATTATTCGTAAAATTGAACAAAAGGTTCTGGTATAAACAATTTTTATTCATTTTTGTTACTAATTTTATACATACACAAACAATAGACCAAGATGAGAATTATTTTATTTATAGTTACACTTTTAATTTCAAGTTCTGCTTTTCTTCAAGAAGGAACAATTTATCAATTTACAGTAAAAGATATTAATGGAAATTCATTTCCTTTAAGTCAATTGAAAGGTAAAAAGGTTATGATTGTTAACACGGCTTCAAAATGTGGATTAACACCTCAATACAAACAATTACAAGAATTGTATACGATGTACAAAGACAGTAATTTTGTGATCATTGGTTTTCCATCAAATGATTTTATGGGACAAGAACCTGGAACTAATGATGAAATTGAATCGTTTTGTCAAGTTAATTATGGAGTAACCTTTCCAATGATGGAGAAAATCACTGTAAAAGACAAAGAAATTCATCCGCTATATTCGTTTTTAACTGAAAAATCTAAAAATGGATTAGAGGATTCAAAAGTGAAATGGAACTTTCAAAAATACCTAATAAACGAAAATGGTGTACTTGAAAAAGTCATTGATCCTAGAACGCTTCCAACAGATGCTCAGGTGATTGAGTGGATATTAAAATAATCGTGAATAAAAACGATAAAATGTTGATAAATACAGAGGGTTGAGCTAATTTCAACCCTCTTTTTTTGCTCTTAAAATTGTATATTTGCTCTGCGTCATTTTACGCATATATTTTCAATTTTAACTATGAGTGAAGATTTAAATAGAGACGATTATTCAGCGGATAATATTCAGGTCCTAGAAGGACTAGAAGCCGTTCGAAAAAGACCCGCGATGTATATTGGTGATGTAGGAATTAAAGGTTTACATCACTTGGTTTATGAGGTAGTTGATAACTCAATCGATGAGGCATTAGCTGGTCATTGTGATACTATCTCAGTTTTTATCAACGAAGACAATTCAATTAAAGTTGTCGATAATGGTCGTGGTATTCCAACTGGAATTACAAAAAAAGAAAAAAAATCTGCCTTAGAAATTGTAATGACTGTATTACATGCTGGGGGTAAATTTGATAAAGACACGTACAAAGTATCTGGTGGACTTCACGGAGTTGGGGTTTCATGTGTTAACGCATTATCAATTCACTTGAGTGCAGTTGTTCACCGTGAAGGGAAAATTTTCCAACAAGAATATTCTATCGGTAAACCTTTATACGATGTAAAAGAAATCGGTGTTTCTGATAGAACAGGAACTGAGGTTACTTTCAAGCCAGATGGAACAATTTTCGAATTTACAGAATACAATTACGATACTTTAGCAGCGCGTATGCGTGAATTGGCATTCTTGAACAAAGGAATTACAATTACATTGACTGATTTACGTGAGTTAGACGAAAAAGATCAGCCTCGTCAAAATGTATTTCATTCAGAAGGTGGTTTGCGTGAGTTTGCTCAATACTTAGATCGTAATCGTGAACCATTAATCGCAGATGTGATTTATTTTGAAGGTGAACGTGAAGGTATTCCAGTAGAAGTTGCATTGACTTACAATACTTCTTACACAGAAAACATTCAAGCATACGTTAATAACATTAACACACATGAAGGAGGAACGCATTTGTCAGGTTTCAGAAGAGGTTTGACAAATACCTTGAAAAAGTATGCGACTGATTCTGGAATTTTAGCGAAAGAAAAAATTGAAATTGATGGTGATGATTTCCGTGAAGGATTGACAGCTGTAGTTTCAGTTAAAGTTCAAGAGCCTCAATTCGAAGGACAAACGAAAACTAAATTGGGAAATAGAGAGGTAACTGCTCCAGTTTCTCAAGGTGTTTCTGAAATGCTTGCTAACTATTTGGAAGAACATCCAAATGAAGCAAGAATGATTGTTGAAAAAGTAATCTTAGCAGCACGTGCGCGTCATGCAGCTCGTAAAGCAAGAGAAATGGTTCAACGTAAGACAGTTATGGGTGGATCTGGACTTCCAGGGAAATTAGCTGACTGTTCTGAAAAAGATCCTGCAATTTGTGAGATTTACCTTGTCGAGGGAGACTCTGCGGGTGGAACGGCAAAACAAGGTCGTGACCGTCTTTTCCAAGCAATTATGCCACTTCGTGGAAAGATTTTGAACGTTGAAAAAGCAATGCAACACAAAATTTTCGAAAACGAAGAGATTAAAAATATTTATACAGCTTTAGGTGTTCGAATCGGAACTGAAGAAGATTCGAAAGCTCTAAATCTAGAGAAATTACGTTACCATAAGGTCATCATCATGTGTGATGCCGATGTGGATGGTTCACATATCGAAACGTTGATTTTAACGTTTTTCTTCCGTTACATGAAAGAATTAATCGAAAATGGATACATCTACATCGCAACTCCGCCATTATACCAAGTGAAAAAAGGAACAAAATCTGAATACGCTTGGAACGAAGATCAACGTGATCGTTTAATTGACCAATTCAAAGGTGCTGGTGCAGATTCTTCTGTAAACGTGCAACGATACAAAGGTTTGGGTGAGATGAACGCTGAACAATTGTGGGATACAACAATGAATCCTGAATACAGAACTTTGCGTCAAGTAACTATCGATAACGCTGCAGAGTGTGACCAAATCTTCTCCATGTTAATGGGTGATGAAGTTCCACCTCGTCGTGAATTCATCGAACAAAACGCAAAATACGCGAAAATTGATATTTAATTCAATCGTGATAGATACTATGGAAACCGTCAGAAATGGCGGTTTTTTTTATGCCAAAAAAGTCTAAAAAAATGTGGGATAAAGAGTTTATTTATAGATTTATCTCGAAATTTTATGATCAAACAAGAAAACTATTTGTCTAGTAAAACAACTTTTCTATTCAGCGGCCTAATCGCTCTTGCTGTTGTTTTAATTGTTTGGCTTTCTGGTTTAAAAAGTCACCGTGACATAATTCAAAATGCGTTACTTTCAACCACAATAGTGTTTATTCTTCTATCCATTTTTCTTAGCTCATGTTTATATTTTGGCTTGAAGTTGAAATACAAAGAGAAAAACTTTTTCGATCAATTAAAATCAGCAAAGTATCCAAATTTAGGTAATGGTGATTTCTATTCATTTTTTGAAGGAGGAGATGGTATCATTTCAAGTATTTTAATTGGATTAGTTATTGGGTTAGTTTTGGTTTTTCTCACTTGGATGTTTGGAATGGTGTTGTGGGGATTTTTAATTGGTTTATTCGCCTTTCTGCACTGGGTTTTTTATAGATCTATTCGAATTGTTTTAAAGAATGTTAGTAGATGTAAGAAGAACGTTTTCAAAAGTATTCAATTGGGATTTTTTTATTCATTCATTTTTAGTTCTTTGGCTTACTTACTTTTGTTTCTATTGAATTACCTTCATACAAAATAAAGAAATCAAGTTACAACCATTTTCCCGATTGTTATAATTCTTTTTTTTAAATTAGTAGTCTAAAAAATAGAACCCAAATGAAAAACCTTTACCTGTTAATTCTTATTGTTTTCATTTCAAGTTGTTCAAAAGAACTGTCAGATTAAGAACTCTTGCAAAAGGACAGAGAAACTTTGAAAGAAACAGTTCATTCAGGAAAAGTATTGCCCTACAAATTCATAAAAATTGCATTTAGAGCAAGCGATCCAAGTAGTAAAAATGTAAAGAATTATTCAAGTGTAGAAAAAAACTTAACGAATACAATAGATCGTCTCAATAAATACACTCATCCGGATAAAATTTCACCACTTGAATATTATGCGCTTTATTCGGACTATAAAAAAACTGTTGATTTCATCGAAAAGACTGATGAGGACGACTTTACAACTTGCACAGAAATCGTTTACAATTTTTTCAATACAGGAAAACCAAAGGTTGAACTGAAAGGAAAAGACAAAAAACTTGTAGAAGCTCATGAACATGCAATATTGAGTCTAATTGCTATTTCAAGTGCAAAATTAGGTGCAGGAATTGCTTTGTATGAAGCGGATAAAACCGATATGAAATTGATTCCAGATGGTGAATTGAAAGCACATTTGCAATTTTGTCGCGGTGTAATTTTTCTTCAAAATGAATTGTATTATTTAGGTGAATCTGAATATACCAATAATCTAAATTGGCTGGAAAAGAATCAAAACAAATCGTATCCAATGACACGTGAGGTTTTGCAATTAGGTCCAAAGAAAAGCAATGAAGATGTTCGAATCACTTTTGAAGCCTACAATTATTTGCTTCGTGGATTAAATCGCTTTATGATGGAGCGAGAAATAGATCAAGAAAGAGCTTTGGAAGATTTTGAAAAAGTTATTGATGCTGCACACAAATTAAAATACGAGAATGAAGCTATTTCTGCAATCGAAATCTATGTTTACTTGAAAAAAGGGGAAGATAAAAAAGCAATTAACTCGATCAATCAATTAAAGAAAAGCAAGTATTTAACTCCAGATGATAAGGAGATTTTGGATGAATCAATCACTTATATCAAGAAAAGAGACAACGAAAAAGTCTTGACTTCTGTTTATGACAAAACATTTATGCTTGAGATAATTGTCCGATTTAGTATTGCACATATTTTTGAAGGGAAAAGTGAAAAAATTATGAAAAAATACAAAGTCCCTCACGCAAAATATATCAATCAAAAAATTAGTGTGACTGAAAGCTTTGTAGATAACATTAATCGCTTGAAAAATGGAGAAACGATTAAAGAAACAGGAAAAGATGTAGTGGATGAAAGTAAAAGTTTGTACGAAGAAGCAAAAGATTATTTTAAGAAGTAAATGAGACATAATTTTTCGAATAAAGAAGCATATATTTTCAGGAAATATGTAGTTGGAATATTACTTTTATTGATTGCTCTATTTTTATTTTATAAGTTCACTTTTTTAAGAGTTTTTTTCGGAATTATAACTCTTGGATTTTCAGTTTTTTTTCTAAGATTCAAGTTCATCCAATTTGATGAAGAAAATGTTTACATAGGTTCGAAGGTTTTTAAATTCAATGAAATACAAAAGATAAGTGGAATTGAAATAAATCAATTCTTTTTTCCTGCACTTGTAATTATTGAAAAAGGAAAGAAAAAGTACTATTTTACTGATGTTGGAAAAGCAGGGTTAGTTCAAATTGTTTTAGGAATAATTTTTCCAAGTTTAGATCCTTTGAAAAACATTAAGTTATTTACTGAATATTTCAATCAATCGAAAAATATAAAATGAATATAAACTTTGTTTGGATACTATTATTTTCATTGTTTTTTTCTTGCGAAAATGAGAAAAAACAATCTTCCAAAAATAATAAGATAAATAAAACTCATTCAAAAGAAGGATTTATTGGGACGTGGAAAATCGATGAAACTTTGAGTAATAAAAATAGAAAGATTGTCGATAGTTCAAATCTTCAATTGGTTACTTTTAATGAGAAATCTATTCGCTCAATAATATATATATTGACGGGGAATTAGTTTCAGATAGAATTCTTGGAGATTGGAAAGTTGAAAAAGACACATTAATTATTTTAAACAAAAAGAATATTCCAGAATTGTATTATTCTTTTTTTCTAAGTAAAAATAATCTTACTTTAACAAAACATGATAATAAATTTAGAAGTCCATTTACTAAACCTATTTATCTTTCTAGAATAAATAAATAATCAGCTAAATATTTAGTCAAAAACGAAAGATTAAAAAATCGATTTACTAACTTTACACAAACTGTTGGTATGAAATATTGGATTTTCCTTCTTGGATTTATTTCTTTAAATGTAGTTGCTCAAGATAATCTGAAATACAAAAATCCGAATTTACCAATTCAAGTTCGTGTAAATGATTTGCTCAGTCGAATGACTCCAGAGGAGAAATTCCGACAATTATTTATGGTTGCAGGTGAATTGGGAAAAGATTCGATGCAGTTTTATGATGGTTTGTTCGGTTTTCAAATAAATACACTTCAACTAAATACTTCCACAGCAAATCAACTAATGACTTATTCAGCGGGTCCATCTGCGAAAATAACCTTAGACAAAATTAATCAAATGCAAAGCTTCTTTGTCAATCAAACCCGATTGGGAATTCCAATGATTGCTTTCGATGAAGCGCTTCATGGTTTGGTTCGAAAAGACGCAACTTCCTTCCCTCAATCAATCGCACTTGCAGCTTCTTTTGATACAATTTTAATGAATGACGTAAGTTTGGCAATTGCTCTAGAATGCAAATCTCGCGGACTTCGCATGATTCTTTCTCCAGTAATTAATTTGGCAACAGATGTGCGTTGGGGACGTGTGGAAGAAACCTATGGTGAAGATCCTTACTTGTCCTCACTTTTTGGTGTTTCCTATGTCCGAGCAATGGAATCCAATGGAATAATCACAACTCCAAAACACTTTGTGGTCAATCATGGTGAAGGTGGACGTGACTCGTATCCAATTTACTGGAACGAACGATGGATGCGTGAAACATACTTCAAACCATTCAAAGCTGTTGTGCAAAAAGCAGGTGCTCGTTCAATAATGACAGCCTACAATTCTTACGATGGAAAACCGTGTACGGCAAATAATTATCTCTTAAACGATGTGTTGCGCAAACAATGGGGCTTTTCTGGATTTGTAATTTCAGACGCAGCAGCAACAGGTGGCGCAAATGTCTTACATTTCACTGCAACAGATTACGAAGATGCAGGAAAACAAAGTATCGAAAACGGCTTAGATGTGATCTTTCAAACAGATTTTTCAAGTTATCCGCTATTCAAAGCTCCGTTTTTAAATGGTTCAGTCAATCATCAAGCAATTGATTCAGCTGTTACACATGTATTGAAAATAAAATTTGAATTGGGACTTTTTGAAAATCCATACGTTTCAGAAAATTTATTGCAATCCATTGATGTAAAAAAACACCGAGAATTGGCGTATCAAATGGCGGTGAAAAGTGCAGTTTTATTGCGAAATGAAAACAACTTTTTACCTTTAAAACAAAACGGATATCAAAAAATAGCTGTCATTGGACCAGATGCGAATGAAGCAAGATTGGGTGGATACAGCGGACCTGGAAACAATCCAATTTCTATTTTAGATGGATTAAGATATCAATCTGAGTTAAGAACTGAAATAAATTACTCGAAAGGTTGTGAACGCATCGAAGTAAAGTATTTACCCATTGAAAAAGAGGTGTTGTTTCACAAAGAAAACAATATACTTAAATCAGGATTGAAGGGTTCGTATTTCACACAAATTGATTTCTTAGAAGCTCCAGTCTTTCAACGAATAGATGAACAAATTAACTTTCAGTGGACACTTTTCGGCCCAGAACAACGATTACCTTACGATCATTACGCTGTAAAATGGGATGGAGTTTTGATTCCAACTGAATCTGGTGAGTTTGAAATCGGAATTGAAGGGAATGATGGGTATAAATTCTATTTAAATGATGAATTATTGATTGATTGCTCCAAATATCAAGGACATCAAGTTCGTTTAAAATCGGTAAAATTTAAAAAAGGAGAACAGTATTCCATTCGAATTGAATACAAAGAACGCAGTGGAAACGCTTGGTTCAAGTTGGTTTGGAATGCACAAGTCGCAAAAAACTCAGATCAAAAAATGAATGAGGCAATCAAGCTTGCAAAGAAAAGTGATATTGCAATTGTTGTCGTTGGAATTGAAGAAGGAGAATTTCGCGATCGTAGTTCATTGGATTTACCAGGTCGACAAGAAGAATTGATTCAACGAATTTCAGAAACTGGAACTCCAGTAGTTGTTGTTTTAGTTGGCGGAAGTGCCATCACAATGGATGCTTGGATCGATAAAACTGATGCGATTCTAGATGTTTGGTACCCTGGAGAAATGGGTGGCGACGCTGTTGCTGCTCTTTTGTTTGGAAAAGAAAATCCTTCTGGAAGATTGCCTATTACTTTTCCTAAGTCGGTCGGACAAGTTCCGTTGGTCTACAATCATCCGCCAACAGGGAGAGGTGACGATTACCTTGATGGTTCTGGTCAAGCTTTATTTCCTTTTGGATTTGGGCTGAGTTACACTGATTTCGCCTATTCTGATTTGACAATAAAAAACAAAACGTTCAAAGAAAACGATACAGTAATCATACAATTTAAAGTTAAAAATATAGGATTGAGAAGTGGGGAAGAAGTTGTACAATTGTATTCACGAGATGAAGTTGCTTCCTACGTTCGACCAATTAAAGAATTGAAGGCTTTTCAACGCGTGAAATTAGAAGCTGGAGAGGAGAAAATACTTACGTTTAAAGTGACGGCCTCAGATTTTGCTTATCCAATGGAGAATTTAATCGAAGAAACAGAACCTGGTTTTTTCCGAATAATGATTGGAGCTTCTAGCAAAGACATCCGTTTACGTGAATTAATTGAATTTGTAAAATGAAAAATAAAAGTATCCTATTTGTATTATTGTGTAGTTCGCTTACAGCATTTTCTCAAAACAAGGAATATGTTCCTGATTCAAGTAAAGTTATTCAAGAAAGAATTGAAGAATGGCAAGATTTGAAGTTTGGATTGTTGATGCACTGGGGAACTTACAGTCAATGGGGAATTGTTGAAAGTTGGAGTATTTGTCCTGAAGATCTATCATGGGCTGCTCATGCACGTAAAAAAGGTCAGCCACAATCGTATGCAGAATATGTACAAGCATATGAAAACTTGCAAACGACTTTAAATCCTGTGAATTTTGATCCAGCTAAATGGTCGAAAGCAGCGAAAAATGCAGGAATGAAATACCTTGTTTTTACAACAAAACACCACGATGGATTTTGTATGTTCGACACGGATTTAACGGATTATAAAATCACTGATCCAAAAACACCTTTTTCATCACATCCAAAAAGTAATATCACAAAAGAGGTTTTCTCAGCTTTTCGTTCAGATAGTTTGTGGATTGGAGCTTATTTCTCAAAACCCGATTGGCATTCGGATGATTATTGGTGGGATTTCTTTCCAGTTTCAGATCGTAATTGTAACTATGCTGTTCAGAAATATCCTGAAAAATGGCAGAAATTTACAGATTTTACACATGGTCAAATCGATGAATTGATGACTGAATATGGAAAAGTCGATATTCTTTGGTTAGATGGAGGTTGGGTGCGTCCAAAAGATTCTTTAGAAGTTTTAGAAACCTTGACGGATGTTTATGAAGGAAGTCGTTGGGCTAGAAATCCACAAAGTCAAGATATTAATATGCCACTTTTAGTGAAAAATGCACGTGAAAAACAACCCGAATTAATTGTTGTTGATAGAGCTGTTCCAGGTCCGTATCAAAATTATTTAACTCCAGAACAACACATTCCTGCAAATGGATTGCCTTATCCATGGGAAACATGTATGACAATGGCTACAAGTTGGAGTTATGTTCCAAATGACGTGTACAAGTCTTCAGATGAGTTGATTACGAACTTGGTGGATGTTGTAAGTAAAGGCGGAAATTTCTTATTGAATGTTGGGCCTACCCCTGATGGAAGTTTGGATTCTGCCGCTTACAATCGCTTAGAAGATATCGGAAATTGGATGGATGTAAACCAAGAAGCTATTTATGGAACTCGAATGTTTAATGTTTTTGGAGAAGAAAATGGAATCCGTTATACACGAACAAAAGACAAAAAAAC
>JBKDZA010000254.1:0-1166 GCA_046308455.1 Fluviicola sp. | reverse complement strand
TTTATTAATTTATCAAAGTCACCCAGTTTTGTAATTTTGTAATTATGATTAACATTGTCATTGTATGGTGTAACATACTGAACTACAATTTTTTTAGACGGATGTTCATTTGAGCATCCGTTTATTGTTTTACCAAAAAGTTCTTTTTCAAGTACAAACTGTATCAAATTAACTGCGTCCACTTGATGAATCAAATTCACCGGATCCATTCCAGCATATTCTGTCCCAGACTGTAACATAAAAACAACTGGAAAACGCTTCCCTCCTACTAAACCAGCCATTCGAATGACTGTTAGATTTTCGCCTAACAATTCTGCTAATTTTTGTTCTGCTAAATAATTCAGATTTTCTAAATTGTACGCTGAACGTGATAGTGATTCTTCACAGACTTCATTTTCATCCAAATAAACGCTCGTAGAACTTATCAGAATAACTTTTAGTTCGCTTGGAAATCGACGAACTATTGCTTCAACTTCGTTGGGGAAATTTGTACTTCGACTTGGAGGAAAACACAGAACAAGATGAGTTGCTTCTGGTAATTCGGCATCCAATTGATAACTTGGTTGAAAGTCGGGTTGATTTGTTCGATATGTTCCCCAAGTATCAAATCCACTGTTTTTCAACTGAGAAGCAAGCGCATTCCCCAACCATCCCAAACCTATTACTCCAATTTTCATTTTTTAACAAAAAGAATTCACACGAATGTACAAAGTTTTCAATGTTTGAGTGGTACTTTTGTAAAAAAGAACGGATTGAAATGTCCAATTTCAGTGAATTTACTTCCAGTTCAGAACATTTCAAAGCACTCAACGTTTTAATTAGATAGACTAAAAAAATGAACATATGAATCGCAACTTTATTCGCATCAATTGGATTGCACTCGTTTTAATTTATTTAGTTGTAATTGCGGGAAGTGTCGTTCGTACTTCAGGTTCAGGAATGGGTTGTCCCGATTGGCCGAAATGTTTTGGAAAATGGGTTCCACCAACAGAAATTGGTCAATTACCTGAAAACTATAAGGAAATTTACGGTCAAAAAAGAGTGAAAAAAGTTGAAAAATTCGCGAAATTTTTGACGTTTTTAGGCATGAAAGAAACCGCTGAGAAAATTAAAAATGATCCAGCAACTTATGAAGATGAGAGTTTCAATCCAGCACGAACATGGAC
>JBKDZA010000253.1:0-3010 GCA_046308455.1 Fluviicola sp. | reverse complement strand
TCCATATCCCAAAAATTCACTTGCTTGGGCAGCATGGACTATTGCTAGAATTGCTGGATGGACAGGTTACGGTTCACATGGGCCTCCAGGATATATAACAATCAAAGATGGATATGATCGTTTTCATTTACAATTTGAAGGCTATTTGTTATTTAAAAACAAAACATGATTTGTGTATAAAGATTAGCTTCAAAGGGGGAAGTAAATCTAACTCACCTTTCAGGTTAAATTAAACCTGCTTTATTGAACTTTACAATTTTGAATGTTCACTTTAAATCTAAAAATCATACATTTAAATAAACTAGGATTCCGTTAAATTAAAATTTACTACTGTTAAATCGATTATTCAAACGCTTTAAGTTTTTTTCGTTTTTTCAATTCAGAAGAATAATATATTCGAATAAGTCAACAAGGGAAAAAAGACCAGTTGACGAATTGTTAAATTAAAAACCTAGAAATTATGTTAGTAGTATTCAGTGTTATAGGAATCATCGCTTTATTGACATTTTTAGATCATCTAATGAGCAATAATTGGTTTGGGATTACTTCTAAAAACAGAAACGAAACTGTTTTTGCAAAAAGACAAAAAGATTATGGTGCATATCAATTACGAGTTGATTATAGTCGTCGACTAATTGCAATCCTTTTGTTCATCGGAATTGGAATTGGTGGAATGAGTGCAGCTTCAATCGCTTTTAGTAAACAAAAAGATGTTGCAGAAAAATCAAAAGACATTCATCGTTTTGATGTGTTCAATACTGAAGACCAACCAGAAGATGACAAAGTAATCGAAATTGAACCAGATAAAGGAGGTGCAGCACCAGTTAATCCATTGGTTTTCCCACCGCCAGTAGTTGTAAGTGATCCAACTCCAGATCCAATTATTCTTCCAGATCCAGGATCAACAGTTGTTTCTGGGCCAGTAGATCCAAATCCAGGTGGAACAGGTTTTGAAACAGGACCAATTGGTTCAGGACCAGGAACAGGTGGCGGACAACTTCCACCAGATGATATTGATGATGGAGAATATCAAGGGCCTGAATTAGATGAGTTTGCAGTTTTCCCTGGAGGGTTTGAAGCAATGAAAAAATTTATCTCTGAGAACATTCGTACTTCAAACATTGAAGGATCAGGTAAAGTATACGTTAAATTCTTAGTTGAAAAAGACGGAACTGTTTCAAAAGTGTTGAAATTCAAAGACGTGGAAGACTGTTATGGTTGTATGGAAGCTGCAATGCAAGTTGTACGTGAAATGCCAAAATGGACTCCAGCTAAGAAAAACGGAAAACCAGTACGTGCATGGCATTCATTACCTGTAGTAATAAGTTCTGGTTTCTAAAAAATAGAAAAATCTTTTTTCATATATAGTGTGGTTAGATAGAAAAACGCCCTTCTCGATCCGTTGAAGGGCGTTTTTGTTTTTCAATATTGAAGGAAAAGTTCAGTTTAATTTTTCACTTTACAAGTTGAAATTCCAACTAAGGTATAAAGCGGACAGAAACGAATGACACTTGTAAGTGTGAAAATTCCTGCTACTGCAAGCATAACGTAACCCAAAGTTCCACTTACAACATGTGTAAAGAATAATGTGACTAAGATTGCTGCAACCACTAAACGAATGATACTATCAGCTGAGGACATGTTTTTTTTCATGGTATTTTATTTAAAGTTTTCAATTAATATTACAACTACTGAAACAAGTCCAATACAGAGAACACAAACGAGCAATAATTTGAATATGTTCTTTGTTTTATTTGTTGTTTCTTTCATTGTTTTGTTATTTATACGACAAAGTTGAAACATTAAAATAAATTGTGCAGTAACTAAAGTCACCACGATAGAAAAAAGTTAAGTCTAATGATAATTTTAATTATTCAACAGTTCTATGCTGTCATAATGTTGAATTAACAAATCTTGTTTCTCCAGTTTTTTTACCAATCGACTAATAACTTCTCGTGCAGTTCCAAGGTCATTTGCGATTTCTTTGTGAGAGATTTTAATCGGATTCTTTCCATGAACTTTTACATTCTCGCTTAAATAATCCAATAATCGTTTGTCGAGTTTGTAATACAATAAATGATGAATGGTATCTACTAATTCTGAATAACGCATGTCGTATTCATGGTAGAATAATTTATTGATCGTTGGGAATTTTGTAACCCACTTCGCCACTTGATCCGAAGGAAGTAGAAGTACTTCACTGACTTCTTCTGTAATAGCAAAAATCTTACTTTTTTCACCATTGATACACGATGAGAAAGACATTATACAACTTTGATCTGGTTGAATGTAGTAGAGCATCAATTCTTTGTCTTCAAATTGAGTATATACTTTAACTAAACCAGTCAAAACTATTGGAATAACTTTTATGTATTGACCTTCGCGTACCAATTCTGTTTGAGCAGGAAATTGATGAATCGATGAAACAGATTTAATTTCATTTAATAGCTCTTGGCCTAAATAAGCAAAATTTTGGTCTAATAAATTAGTTGTCAACATGTTCAAAAAAGTAAATGAATTTAATTCATTTGTAAAGCTAATGAAATAAGTTTTATTTTTTTTCTAGAAAATCGATATCCAAAAGTCCGTGTTTAAATTTCAAGGGGACATATTTTTTATAATCTTATTTAATAATATAAAAATATGCTGGGGATGCGATTAATCGCATCCTGTACTTTTAAATTATTAAGGTTTTGTTTTAGAAAACTTTGATTTTAATAGAAAATAGGATATTCCAAAAACTGATAATGGTACGAAGAAATTCAATGAATGAATCAAAGTTGAATTAGCATTAAATGGGAAGTTATAGGTGAAATAGAATAATGTTGAATACGAAACGACTTGTATTAGAATGAGAATGATTCTTCCAGCTAACTACATGACAAAAATTTAAACACATTTATATTTGATTGATTCTGAGGGTTTAAAAGTATGCTTGCCACATAATCTAGACCATATTTAAAGATACTTTTTGCTCTATACCCATGCTTTTTGACTTTTATTTTTTGTT
>JBKDZA010000252.1:0-798 GCA_046308455.1 Fluviicola sp. | reverse complement strand
TAGTCGATGACAAAAATTCTAATTGATACAGATGTAATTCTTGATTTCTTTTTTGATCGAGAGCCCTTTTCCGAAAACGCAGCGAAATTATTGTCATTGTGTGAATCGAAAGAAATAACTGGTTTCGTAACTCCTGTGATTATAAGCAATGTGTATTATTTATTAAGACAAACAGCGAAACACGAAAAAGTGATAGAAAAATTAAAACTACTTGTTTCTATTACTGAAGTTTTGGTAATTGATAAAGCCTCAATTGTAGAAGCATTAAATTCGGAGTTCAAAGATTTTGAAGATGCCTTACAAAACTATTCAGCCGAACTAAATAAAGAAATAGATATCATCATTACACGAAACACGAAAGATTACAAAAACAGTTCTTTGGGAGTTATGACGCCGGATGGTTATTTAAAAATCAAATCGCGATAAAACAATGAGATTAATTTGTATCATTTTATTTTTAACAGGGTTTTTATTACACTCTTGCCAAGTTAAAAACAAGAAACATTTTAAAACGGAAAATACAAAGAATAAGGTTGATACTTTAGAGTTTCATGAATACACCTTTTTCAATAAAGACAGTACAAGGAATCTTATTAAAAAGATTAAACACGATAAAAAAACAGACAATGGATTGCCCATCAATGATAAGATAGTGTTGACACTTTCGTATAAAAACAACTTCAAAAGGATTGCAGAAAACACAAATTCAGACTTAATTTCCGAAAGCAAAGGGTTGAAAAGTAAGAAAATTGACAATTACAATTTCGAACTTTTTATTTCTCCAGAAGACAATGAAAA
>JBKDZA010000251.1:0-7152 GCA_046308455.1 Fluviicola sp. | reverse complement strand
ATAATAAAGTCACAGCAAGAAGAGAGTATTTTATAAAAGGTGAAATTGATGAAAAACACAAAGATTGGCTAGAAAGTTATACTGGTAAATTAATGTTGGATCAATCAGGATCAATATTTTATAATTCAAGTGAGTTCAATTATCCAAATTATTTATTGGATTTAGGCTCTATAGATAAGTTAAGAAAAGATATTTTATCAAATAAAAAAAGTTTAATTGTTTATTCACCCTCAGAATCCAACAATAATTCTTATTTAAATGTTAACGATGTTCCAAGAATGAACTTGAATACTTCTCTAGAATACTTTAATCAATTTCCTAATAGTCATATCGTTTCAAGTGAAAATGTATCTGAATTTTGGAAAGTGTTAATTTTTTTAATCAAAAAAAGAGATACTGAAAGAGAAGAATTTGAAAACGATAAACAAAATCTAAATAAAACAAAACAACAGTTAATCGAAGAGTTTGAAAAAATCAGTCCTAAAATTTTAAATAAGTTGGCTGAATTGTGGAATCGAATTTTAAGTTCGATGAATTTAGAATTGGATGTTGAAACGGCAAAATCTCCTATTCAATTAAATGACAATTTACTTGCTTATATAATTAACAAGACTACTAAAGAAAGAATTCGTTATGATCAACTAAGTACAGGAATCCGTAATTTTATTTTTAGAGTTGGGCATATTTATTCATTGTATTTCAATAGAGAGATAGAAAATGGATTTTTGATTATTGACGAACCAGAAAATAATTTGTTTCCAGATTTCTTGTATGATTTAATTGAAGTTTATCAAGAGATAATGATAGACAAAAATGGAAATAACAATACGCAGTTTTTTGTTTCAACGCATAGTCCAATTATTGCTGCTCAATTTGAACCTTATGAACGAATTATTCTTAAGTGGGATGAAAATGCACATGTTTATGCAGAAAAAGGTTATGCTCCAATTGGAGACGATCCAAATGATGTGTTAACTAAAGATTTTGAGTTGAGAAACTTGATGGGTAAAGCTGGAATTGAAGCTTGGGAAAGATATATCTTATTGAATAAAGAATTACAAAGAGAAAAAGATCCGAATAAAAAAGAACAATTAATTTTAGAATTAAGTAAACTTGGAATGGATTATAATTTTAATTCACATTACCGATGAAATTCTTATCTAAAAACTCTGAATCTGAAATTTTAAAGAAAAAGATAGTATATAAGAAAAATGCAGATAACCAACATTTGTTGAATTTGCTTATTGAAGAACAGCATAATTTCTGTGCTTACACAGATAAGTTTTTTGAAAATCTTGAATCAATAGATGTTGAACATTTTAATTCAAGTTTGAAAGAAACTGAAAAAGACGATTATTTTAATTATTATGCGGTTCTTCATAAATCTAATCTTTACAAAATAAAAAAGGATAAAAAGTATAAAGATGTAAGTTTTTTCGAAACTCTTTTTTTCCAAAATAAAGTCGATTTAGATTCTCGAATCCAATATGTTAAAGGGGGTTTTTATGAAGAGGTTGATTTAGATGATATAGAAGCAAAAGAGTTTATTGATTTTTTAGGTTTAAATGACTCTCGATTATATAGAGATAGAATTGTTCATTTGGGTATGTTAAAAGATATAATTTCAAATGCTAATTTTTCGAAAGAACAAATGCTTTCATTTTTTAAAAGGAATAAAAAACTTCTTGATTTTGTCACTGCAATTGAAGTTGAATTAGAGATTGATTTAGAAGAAGTAATAAAAAGTTAAAGGCTGAGTCAAACGATTCAGCCTTTTTTGTTACAACATTCTTATAAGAATTAATGTTCGTGACAGTGTACTTCATACGTTGTACCATCTACAACGATTCCGTTTTCTTCAGCGTTTTCTAAATCGTCTCCGCATTTTTCTCCAATTTCAACCTCTGCACCATCTTTTTCATAGTGGCATTCGTGACATTCATTTTTCTTGCAAGAGAAAGTTAAAAAAGCTAGAGATAAAAAGCTCAATACAATAGTTTTTTTCATGTTAATTTGTTTTTAATTGATATGCAAAATTCCAAGCGATGCTTGCGTTTATTGAAATTCCTGGATTGGGAATATCAAAAGTTCTAAATCTCGAAAGATGAGGTATGTATTTTGTGTTTAACAAGTTGCGTACAGATAATTGCCATTCAAACGCTTTTTGTTTTCCAATTTTTCCGTTTATAGAAAGATTAAACAGTGAATAATCTGCAGATTTTAATTCAAAGTCGGCAATATTATTTTGTGGCATCATATAGATGTGTTGCAAGCAAATATTACTAAACTCAAACACTTTTCCACGTTTGATTTCAAAAATCAAATTTGTTTGAAAACGGGTAGGAGGTGAGAAAGGTATTGCGCTATTGGAACTTAATTTCGTTTCAACAATCGAGAAATTTGTTTCTAAATGTAAGAAATCTGCTACGTGAGGGTGAAAGTGTATGGAATAATCTAAACCATACAATTGACCTGATTCCGCACTTCTATATTCGTAAACAGGATAATTGTCGATTGTAGAATCCAATTTATTCAAATAAATAAAACGATTTAATTGTGTGTAAAAAGGATTTACAATCATCCAAAAATGATCTCCACCAAACTCGAAACTTAAATCAGCCTGTGTTGCGATTTCCGTTTTTAAGTTAGAATTTCCAATTTCGTAGCGAGCTGCTCCATGGTGCTGTCCCTCAGAATACAATTCTGAAACATTTGGTGCTCTGTAACCAGATGAAACATTTAAATGAATCTTGTAGTTCTTTTGATCGTAAAAAATCCCTGCAGCATAATTAAAACCAAGATAAGATCTGTTTTCTTTACCAGTGTTTCGTTCTGAAGAAAGATTTCTAAAATCACTTCTCGTTCCAATTTGATAATTCAGTGCTTTTCTTTTTCCTTTTAAATGCGCAAATATTGAGAAATCTTGTTGCGAATAATCCGGAATTAATGTTTCTGAAGCTTTTGAATTGTTCCAATTAAATTGAATTACATCTTGGGTACCAGTTGTCAATTCTATGTTTTCATTGAACTTATGTGTCCATTTTAAATTGATTGAAGTTGAATTAAGATTCATCGCTAATGCAGGAATAGTAACTTTTTCCTCAAATTCATATTGTTGGTTGTGAGAATTTCCAATTTGAGCAATAAAATCATTTCGTAAGTGATAGGATTTAAATTCAAGTATTTGGAAGATGTTCTTGACCTCTTGCAGAGGAAGGCGTAATTCACGTTTTCTTGTTGTCGAAACGAAATCACTTAAATCAGCAATGGAATCATGAGTATGACCTGGAACACCGTAATTCAAACTTGAAAGATTGATTCTATAATTAAAGGTGCTTTTTTTAATATTTGTTCCAATAGAAAATTTAGCAACATTTTCCTGAAACGAAGAAGTTTTTAGAAATGTCCCATCAGGTAACTGATAATCAGCAGCATTGTTATGACTGAAAAATAAGTTCGTTCGAATTTTATTTTTAGAATATTTCAATCCCAATTGATTGTTACTCGCCAAACTATTACTTTCAAATGCACTTTTCACGTAGATATTTGCTTTATTACTTGGAGCGTAATATTCATCAGTTAAATAGATGACTCCACCAAGAGCGTCTGATCCATACAATAAACTGGAAGGTCCTTTGATGATTTCTACTTGTCCAATTCCAACATCAGTAATTCCTAGACCATGATCACCACCCCATTGTTGGTTTTCAACTCGTAAACCATTTAAGAATGTTACTACTCTAGCCCCAGAAAGTCCACGAATGACTGGTTTTGCAACACCCGTTCCAGTTGAAATAGAATAAACTCCAGGTAATTGGGAAATTTTTTCACTTAAACTTCCATTTCCAGTGAAGTTCAATTCTGTCATTTTTCTTGCTTCAATATGTGTAATTGCTTCCGTACTAACTGATCCACCAGCTGCGACTACTTGAATCTCGTCGATATCTGTGTGAGTTTCAGTCAACGGAATAATTAAATTATTAAAATCAGAAATCTTTGAAGAATGGATGATTTCCAAAGTGTACTCAAAAGATCGAATTACTAGTGTGAATGGCTGTGATGGGGTTTGTAGTATGTTGAAATAACCTAAAGAATCTGATTGGTATTGAGTTTCGCTTTCTACAAATTGAATGTTAGCAAAGGGAATTCCTTCCTTTGTTTCACTATCAATCACTCTTCCTTTCAAGGATTGGCTAAATCCAATTAAAGAAAATAATGACGAAAAAATAACTAATCTTAATGCAATCATGTTGCAAATATAATTAAAAGCAACAATGTTGCAATAAAAAATCCACTTTTTTAGGGTGGATTTTCTCAAGAACTATTTTTTTAAATTATTTAAGGTGTTTTAACTACACGAATAATCTTAGTTTCATCCGAATCGATGAACTGAATTGATAGGAAATACATACCACTTTCATAAAGACTTAAATCTACATCAGTTGTAAAATTATTTGGATTTAATCTGTAAATCAATCTTCCTTTTGCATCGTAAACTAAGACTTCATCAATGATGTTACTACTGCTGATTGAAGTCAATGCGTTTGTTGGATTAGGGAAAACAGATAAATTGAACTTATCATTATCATCAATTCCTAAACACGATTCTACTTCAAAAACTTGTATTCCGTCTCCAATACATCCTTCAGGGCTCGTGTAAGTATAAGAAATAATATGATTTCCTAAACCTGCATTTTGAGGGGTGAAGAAGCCTGTATTTACTCCTAATCCAGAATAGACTCCACCTGGAGGTGTTGCCATATTCAATTCAAATGGAGGATCTAACGGACATGTATTTGCTACGAATGGGAAGTTTATCACAGGATTATTGACAACCGTAATTGAAACAGTGTCAGAAGTGTTTTCACATCCGTTCGGAGCCGTTGCAGTAACAAAATACTCACCAGTTGTCAGAACATCGATCACTTGTGATGTATCACCTGTAGACCAAACAAATGGTGATGTACTATTTACAAATAAGGTAACGTCTTCACCTTGACAAATAATTGTATCTCCAAGGAAAACAATGTTTGGTTCATCTGGTCCTGGGTTAACAGTAACTGAAATGATATTTGAATTAGCTGAAAAACAACTTGAAACTACTTGTACAGCACTATAAATTCCAGTCTGAGAAACATAGATTTGTTGATCTGGTTCACCATTTGACCAAAGTGTATTTGGCACAGAAGAACTTAATAAAATTGAATCTCCTTCACAGAATGTCAACGGACCTGAAGCGGTAATTACCGGAGTAGTAGGTGTCGGAATAACTGTAATATTTGCTGGTGTTGATGTGCTTGAACAACCAAAAGCATTATTCACAGTTACAGAATATGATCCTGAAGTTGAAACATTGATTGATTGTGTAAATGGTCCAGTTGACCATTGATTATTAATTGCGCTTGAAGAAGTTAAAGTGACATTACTTCCTTGACAAATTGTTGAAGGTCCTCCAATTGAAATTGTTGGTATTGGTGGATTTGAATTGACAGTAGTCGTAATTGTATTTGAATTTGGAGAAACACAACCATTTGCATCAGTGTGGAATACAAAATAAGTTCCTGAATTTGAAACAGTAATTGAATTGCTTGGATTACCATTTGACCAACTATTTCCAGTTGGATAAGAAGAAGTTAACACAACATTTTGACCTGCACAAAAAGTAAGAGGTCCGCTAGCAGAAACAACTGGAGCAGCTGGAATTGGAGTTACCGTAACAGTTACTGGTGTTGAATTGACAGATGAACAACCTGAACCATTTGTAACAAATACGTAGTATGTTCCAGAAGTTGAAACTGTAATTGCATTAGATGTTGCTGTTGTACTCCAGTGATTATTTGTACTTGCACTTGAAGTTAATGTAACACTTCCTCCAGCACAGAATGTCGTTGGTCCAGATGCTGTGATCACAGGGACAGGAGGAGCTGATAAAGCAGAAACATTACATGCACTTGACGACAATGATTGACAACCATTTCCATCAACAATTGAAAGGGTATATGTTCCAGGTGTGTTTACAGTAATTGAAGGTGAAGTCAATGAATTTGACCATAAATTTCCTGTTGCAGATGAAGAATTTAATACCACTGATCCACCAGGGCAGAAAAATGCTGTTGTACCATTTAAAATAGATGGACTTGGTGGAAGTGGATTAACAGTAACTGAGATAGTATTTGAAAGTGTTGAACATCCTCCTGAATTTGTAACTAATACAGTATAAATTCCTGAAGCTGTCGCTGAATAAGTTGAAGCTGTAGCACTTGGAATTGTAGTTCCGTTTAATTTCCAAATATACGTCAATCCTGAACCTGTGTTTGCACTTAGCAATACTGAATTTCCTGAACAGAATGTTGTTGTTCCACCAGCTGTTATTGAAGCGCTAGGTGAAGCACCTAAACTAACTGTTGTAATTGTAGATGTTGTACTACAAGAAGACGAATTTGTGACAATAACCTGATAGTTTCCAATGCTAGATGCAGTGTATGTTGAATTGGTTGCTAAACTAATCGCTGAACCATTTAATAACCATTGATAAGTCAATCCAGAACCAGTGTTAGCACTTAAAATAATTGATCCACCAGAACAAATACTTGCACTTCCAGAAGGAGATATTGTAGCAATCGGATTTGAATTGACAGTTGTACTTATTGTATTTGAAGTAGCAGAACAAGAATTGGAATTTGTAATTACAACATAGAAATTCCCTGAAACATTTGCTGTGTAAGAGCTTGTAACTTGTCCAGAAAGTATACTTCCATTCATGTACCATTGATAGCTTAAACCTGATCCAGTTGTAGCATTTAGAACTACAGATCCACCATTACAAAAAGTTATAGAACTTGCTGCAGTGATAGTTGCTATTGGTAAACTATTAACAGTAACTGAATTTATTGTTGATGTTAAGGAACAAGTATTCGAGTTCGTTACAACGACAGTATAGTTTCCAGATGTATTTGCTGTGTATGTTAATGATGTCTCACCTGAAATAGTTGAACCATTCAATTGCCATTGGTATGACAAGCCTGCTCCTGAGTTAGCTGTTAAAATAACAGATCCACCCGAACAGAAAGTCGTTGGTCCAGAAGCAGTAATCGTAGCACTTGGAAGTGGATTTACAGTTACAGTCGTCGCACTTGAAGTTGTTGGACAAGC
>JBKDZA010000250.1:0-6958 GCA_046308455.1 Fluviicola sp. | reverse complement strand
AAACTTTAAAGTTGACATGACAGCTTAATCTTTCATAAGTCTCTTGGCGTCACCGCGACTTAGCGGTTTATAAACTTTAGTTTACTCCTGTTTTTAACTAATTTCGCCTATAGTTTTCACAAGCGATGCTTGCTCTTCCCTATGGGATTCCATTCATAGAGTTAAACATAGTATGAGAGTGATCAGTAAAATTCTTTCTAAAGATTTTTAATAATTCATAATTGATAATTGATAATTAATAATTACCATACCACCTTCTCAAGAACCACTCAGCCGTGAAAAGTAAGATGATCAATGCAAACGCCCACCACCAGTCGATTGGTGAAGTGTAGCCTGAATCTGCGTATTGGACAACAGTTAAATCTTTACGGTTTTTCAGTTCTTTAATCAATTTTTGAGCTTGATTTAATGGATATAACTTACCGTTAGATTGTTTAGACAATTGATTCAACACACCAAAATTTGCTGTGTTGTCAAGTGCTTCAATTTCAATGTTTTCAACTACAAAATCACCGCGTTTCACATATTTTTTCCCTTTGTAAGTTGCAGTTGCTTCCCAAGTGTACGTTCCAGATTTCAATTTTCCTAAACTTGCTTTGTAGAAATTACTGATGGGCGAAAACCCTTGATTGAAGTTCTTACCTCCTACTTGTTTTACTTTCAAATCAATTTCTGGAGTGGTAATTAATTCCATCGACTCGTTGTAAAACTCTGCTTTCACATCAATTTCTTCCACAATATTGAAACGACGAGGAAAAGTAACTCTAAACGGCTCCGTGTTTTGTTTTACCGATAAATATTGGACTGTTTTTTGGACAAATTCCCGAAATCCATCAATTGAATGTTTTTGGAAATATTCTTTGATTTTCCACCTCCACAAACCTTCTCCTAAAAACACTCCAATACGCGTTTGTTTCTTGGTTGTGAAGAACAGTAAAGGATCACTTTTTGTTATATTTCCAACGCGAGTAGTCAATACAACTTCAGCATCAGCAGGAAGGTTTTGTGAACCAAATCGACCTCTAACTGGAAGATAAAACGGCAACACATCCGTCAACTGATTCGTGAATTGAAAGGAATTCAAATTTTTAGAAATTGCAGGATACACATCGTCTTGCTGATTCGATAATTTCGTAGCCAAACTATATGAATTCAAGACATTGTTTGAAACGTTCGGTCCAACAAGAATTAAAACCGGAATCTTTTTATCTAAAATCGAATTGAATAAAGCTGCATTTGGTGCGACGCCATTTTCATACCACACTAACAAATTTGGTAAATTATTTTTAAGCGTATAAGTGGAAGTTAATGCAACTTCAATTTTCGATTGTGCATCTTCTTCCAAAACTTCGCGAATGGCAGCAATATCTGGATGTGGAGCACTTGAAAGCATGACGATATTACTTTTATTGTCAACAACTTCAACGAAACAACTTTGTGCATTGTTTTTAGTTGAAAACTCACCGTTTTTCGCTTCAGCTTGAATTGTAAATCGTTGATATCCTTTCGATTTAGCTTCAACTGTAAACAAAACTTCTTTCTGATCAAATAATGAATTCTCGCATGAAATAGTTGTTGTTTGAACGGTTTTTCCTCCATTTAAAAGTGAAACTCGAACAGGACATTTTGGAAAACGATGAAAATCAATAATTCCCTGAACAGGAAACGATTGTCCCATAAAAGCAATTTCATTTGAATTTACAGAACGAACCACAATGTCTTTTCGAATGGTTGTATCTCCAACTCCAATTGTGAAAATTGGTGCCAATTCAATGCGTTGTGCTTCGTACATAGGATGTACATTTCGATTGAAGTTTCCATCCGAAACCAAAACAATTCCTCCAATATTTCGATTGTAGTAAACATCACGAATGTATTGAAAAGGAGCTGATAAATCTGAAAGTTTTTGATTTAGTTGTAGTTCTTTGTAGGCATCAACATTTTCTCCTGCACTGAGTTGAATGATATCGAATCGATCTGAAAACTCATTTTTCAATGCAGCATCAAGAGCTAAAATTTGTTTTTTCGTTTTCGTACTGTCTTGATAATTTTTCAAAGACGCACTTTGATCGTAAACAGTTATTAATAGTGGTTTTTCTTTCCGGTAATTTATAGTTTCCCAAACAATATTCAATAAGATGAAAAACAAAATAAACAAAGCAGTTCCTCTTAGAGCAAAAAGGATTTTCGTTTGTTTAGCTGTCCAACTAGATTGTTTTTGAAAACGGAAATAATAAAAATAGCTAATCCCGAAAGCAAAGATTGCCATTGGGATTAACCACCATAATGAAAGATCACTAAAAAAATTCATTCAATTATTTCTTTTTTGGAGTATTTGACATTGTGTATGAGATACCAACGCCAAGAACAGACTTAAATTGTGAACGAGGACCAAACCCACCTTTTGCATCTCTAATATCAATATCGTCATCATACATATAATTCCAAATCAAAGAAGCAGAGAACCATTCATTTACTTTAAATGCAAAAATATTTTCAGCATTCACATCAATGTTTTGTGGATTGTTCATATAGTTCGAGAATAATTCTATTCTTGTTTTCATTTCAATGTTTTTGAAAATCTCTTTTTCAAATTTAACTCTAAAATAAGCACCAAACTCATTTCTTACTCTTTTCCCTTCTGTTAACATTAATCCAGTAACTGGGTCAAATGTTGCTTTTGCTACTCCAAATGCACCCGCATCTGCTAAAACTTGGTTATTTACAATAGTAACTTTACCCGCTACAGGAGACAAATAACAGTTAAATGTTTTACTTGGAGCATATTCGATACCTGCTGAGATACTTAAATAAGCTGGAGCCATAAACGTTGAAATTCGAACGGAATCATTTGGAAAATTGAATCCATCTAGACTTTGAGTTTTGAAACCAGCTAAAACAGTGTAAAACCATTTCTTTTTGAACTCATATCCAAAAGAAGAAGAGATATCGATTCTATCATCCGTTTTTTGCAATCCTTGTTTGCGACCAGTACTATCCATATACTTCAAACCACCCAATGCAAATTTTAAATCTGTATTCCACTTTAAATTTCCTTTTTGGTATTTTGCATTTGCATCTAAAAATCCTAAAATTGAAATATTATTTCTACCACCTGCTGCCCAATTCACAAAAGAAGTTTGCGTTCCATTTAAACCAAAAATTGATTTTAGCGTCCAATTTTTAGGCGGAACAGAATCTGCTGGACTTAAACTTGAAGAGTAAGAAGCTCCTGAAATAAGCACAAGAACAACAATTAATAGACATTTTATTTTCATAGGATTTAATTATTTTGCGCCAAAAGTAGTATTTTCGAATGTGAATAAGCCAAAAGAAACCTTTTTATTTGACAACAATAAGTTGAAAAAGTATAACACTTCTTTTAAATTAAGTAGTTGGATTCTTCGGTTTATTGTAAAACCTTATGTGTTTTTAAATTTCCACATTTCAATCATTTCAGTCGGAATAGTTTACTTATTTTCAGTTTATACACCGCAAAAAATTGAAAGCAATTTCTATCTTTTTATTTTAGCTTCAACATTTGCGTATTACAATTTTCATTGGTTTTTTTCAATAAAAAACCCTGTTCTTGAACGCGAAAAATGGGCTAGTAAATTCCGATTTGTTTTACTTATTGCAAGTTTAACTGCATTGGTATATGCTGGTTTTCTTTTACTTAAGAACCCTGGTTGGACCATCTATTTTATTCCAACAGCAATTAGTGGAATTGGATACACCATTTTTTCTGTTTTCTTGTTTCAAAAATTCACCCCACGATTTAAAGCGTTTTACATTTGTGTTTTTTGGATCTACACTCTTGTTATTTGTCCTATTTTAATTTTTGGCATCAAACCAAATGTCCATTATTCATACGCAATAAGTGCCCTACTCATTTTTTGCGCAACATTAATTATCACAATTGCATTTGAAATCAGAGACTTAACAAAAAACGAATTCAATGCAAGTCCAGAAACACTTTCACAAGAAGAAAGAAAACTAAAGCGATTGCGCAATGAAATCTTGTTTTTACTTCTGATTGTTTCATCATTTTCGTTTACAATCAGTTTATTAGTTGGATGTATTCAGTTAGTTGTTTACATCCTTTTTTCAGCTTCAGTTTTAATCATCAAACCTAAACACAGTTGGTTTGCTTACGATTTTATTTTAGATACATTTTTAGTACTATCAGTAGCTTCAAATTTGTACTTCATCCTTTGAAAAGCCTGATGAAATAGATTCTTTAAAAAAGACAGAAATCAATTGAATAGTTTTCAGAAAATAAAACTCAGAATCTTTTGATTTTAACCAAATTAGACTTATCTTTGCGCCCTCAAATTGAGGAAGACTGTGCTTTCCAACAGAAGCAGTCATTTATAATTTTCCTTTCAAATGAGTTGGAAACGTTTGAAATACAAGTATTTAAAGCCAAATGGCAAAAGCAATTGACGCGCAGGGTTCTGCGGATTTTAACTGGGATGCATTAGCATCAAATGGATACTCATCTATTGAGCGTTCAGAAATGTCAGACAAGTATGAGAAAACATTAACTTCATTAAACGAGAAAGAAGTTGTTGAAGGTTCTGTAATCTCTTTGTCTAAAAAAGAAGTAATCATTAATGTTGGTTACAAATCAGAAGGTGTTATTCCTGCATCTGAGTTTCGTTACAATCCTGAATTAAAAGTTGGGGATATCGTTGACGTATACGTTGAATGTCAAGAAGACAAAACAGGACAATTAGTTATTTCTCACCGTACGGCTCGTATGCACAAAGCATGGATCCGTGTGAATGATGTTTTACGAACAGGTGAAGTTATCACAGGTTTCGTTAAATGTCGTACTAAAGGTGGTTTAATTGTTGACGTATTTGGATTAGAGGCGTTCTTACCAGGATCTCAAATCGATGTTAAACCTATCCGTGATTACGATATCTACGTAGGTAAAAACATGGAGTTCAAAGTTGTGAAAATCAACCAAGAGTTCCGTAACGTTGTAGTATCTCACAAAGCGTTAATCGAGGCTGAATTAGAAGAACAAAAGAAACAAATCATCTCTACATTAGAGAAAGGACAAGTATTAGAAGGTACTGTGAAAAACATTACTTCTTACGGTGTGTTCATTGACTTAGGTGGTGTAGATGGATTGATTCACATTACAGATTTATCTTGGGGTCGTGTAAATCACCCTGAAGAAATCGTTGAATTAGATCAAAAATTAAACGTAGTAATCTTAGACTTTGATGACGATAAAAAACGTATTGCTTTAGGTTTAAAACAATTACAATCACATCCTTGGGATGCGTTAGATACAAACATCGCTGTTGGTGATAAAGTATCTGGAAAAGTTGTTGTTTTAGCTGATTACGGTGCATTCGTTGAAATCGCTCCAGGAGTTGAAGGTTTGATCCACGTTTCAGAAATGTCTTGGTCACAACATTTACGTTCTGCACAAGATTTCATGGCAGTTGGTGATACAGTTGAAGCTGTAGTATTGACTTTAGATCGTGAAGAGCGCAAAATGTCATTGGGTATCAAACAATTGATGCCAGATCCATGGGCTGCTATTGAAGCGAAATTTGCTGCTGGAACTAAGCACAATGCGAAAGTACGTAACTTCACTAACTTCGGTGTATTCGTTGAGTTAGAAGAAGGAGTTGATGGATTAATCCACATCTCAGACTTATCTTGGCAAAAGAAAATCAAGCATCCATCTGAATTCTGTAAAGTTGGTGACGAAATGCAAGTAGTTGTATTGGAAATCGATCGTGAAAACCGTCGTATCTCTTTAGGTCACAAACAAATGGAAGAAAATCCATGGGATGTATTTGAAACAATCTTCGGAGAAGGATCTGTTCACACAGGAACAATCATTGAAACGAAAGACAAAGCAGGAATCGTTGCTTTACCATACGGTGTTGAGGGAATTTGTCCATCTAAACACTTACGTAAAGAAGACGGATCGAACGCTAAAGTTGAGGACACGTTAGAATTCAAAGTAATTGAGTTTAACAAAGAAATGAAGAAAATCGTTGTTTCTCATACACGTATGTTTGAAGAAGGTACTGACGAGAAACCAGCAAAAACAACTGGTGGAGCGAAAAAAGGTGCTGAAAAAGGAGGTGGTTCATCTACTTCTCAAGCAGTGAAAGCGATCAACCAAAGCAATGAGAAATCTACATTAGGTGACTTAGACGCATTGGCTGCATTAAAAGAAAAAATGGAAGGAGGAGAATAATTCTCAACCACATTTAAAATATAAAAATCCTGTCAGAAATGGCAGGATTTTTTTATTTTTATAAAATGAGACATCCTATTATTATTGTTTTTTGTTTGTTTATTTTCAATAATCAATTAAAAGCTCAATCTTATTTTGAAAATATAGTTAAAACACATTTTGATTATATATTCAAACAAGATTCAATTATAAATAATAATGGTTACACTATAAAAATTGATATTGATAGTTTAATTGTATTGAATGAAAATAAAGAGTTCATTAAAAAATATTGGCATAAAGACTCAACTGGGAAAATGATAAATATTTACATCGAAATCTCGAATAATAGCTTGTTTGTTATAAAAGATCTTGAAGAAAACAATAAAGAATATTCATTATATAAAAAAAGGGGGCAAAAGAAAGTCATTCTTTATACATGGATCGATAATGGTTTTGAAAAAAGAAAAGAAAAATTATTTAAACCAAATCCAAAATACATTCACTACTATAGTGAAGGATTAGTTTTTTAAAAAATAGAATAAAACTCACCCAGCCGTGTAAATAGGGTAATCGAGAAATTAAAGTGAATCAACTAGATTTTTTTGGTAGTATCTCATAAAGTGTGTAAACCTATTAAAAGTTATTCTGAGTAATTCCCTGGACCTCCCCATCGGGGATTGAGGTCAAAGGGAAATTAGTCGGAAATAACTTTTTTAGTAATTTTAAAACACATAATTATGAAAA
>JBKDZA010000249.1:0-2734 GCA_046308455.1 Fluviicola sp. | reverse complement strand
AAGAACAAGTTGAAGCTGCACAATTTGAATTAATTGTTTCACCTGATACAACCGAAATGGAGAAGTTGATTTATGGTGCAAAAGCGCATGTTTTATTAACGAATCAAGCAACTGGAATCAAATTAAAATTAATTCATGCATTGTCAAGTAATCGTCCTGTGATTGTGAATGAAAAAATGATTCAAGGTACTGGACTTGAAGATTCTTGTTTCGTTTGGGATGAAAAATCACCGCTCTCAAGTTTTGTGAATGAAGTACTTCAAATGCCAACGAAAGCTGTTGACCTATCAGATTTTAGACCAGAAATCTATAGTTCACAAATAGAATTACTCTCCAAATAAGGGTTGAAAAGGATCGAAACGATGTAAACTTTCGATTTCTTTAACAGCGAAATTCTCAACTTTAAATACACGTCCTGGGAATTTTTCCACCAATGACATATCGTGAGTTGCAATAATTACGGCAGCTTTTTCCTCTTTTGCAACTGCAATCATTAATTGCATAATTTCCGAAGAAGTTTCTGGATCTAAGTTTCCAGTCGGTTCGTCAGCTAAAATTAATTTCGGATGATTCACCAATGCACGTGCGATTGCTACACGTTGTTGTTCTCCTCCTGAAAGTCGATGTGGCATTAAATTCGCTTTGCCCTCAAGTCCAACCATGTCGAGAACAGTTTTCGCACGGTTTTCCATCTCACGTTTGTCTTTCCAACCAGTTGCACGCATCACAAACAATAAATTTTCAATCACTGTTCGATCGAAAAGCAATTGATAATCTTGAAAAACAATTCCAATTTTTCTACGAAGGAAAGGAATCTGTTTACGCGTCAATTTGTTGATATCGAATCCAGCAACAGTTGCAGTTCCATCGCTTAAAGGCAATTCTCCATACAAAACCTTCATCAAACTACTTTTACCGCTTCCAGTTTTACCAATTAAAAAAAGTAATTCATCGGATTGAATCTCAAAGTTGACATTTTCCAATACGCGTTGATTTGTTTGCTGAATCAACCCATTTTTAAACTCAATAACCTTTTCCACAAAATAGTTTTTAATGTCGTTTTTATAATCGATAGGATAGATTTTTTACATCCTCACAAATTATTCTGTAAATTTCATGAAACATTTTTGAAGTTTTGTCTTATACCTTTAGTTTCTCTTAACAGAAGCGCGTGCAAAACTTTTAAATTTCAGGCCTATTGATGACTGTTACTTGATTTACCTTTACGGGTTTAAAAACAGATAAAATGCGTTTTATAGGAATATTGCTTGTCTTACTTTCGTTTACGTCAGTAAAAGCTCAAGTTTCAGAAGTTTACTCATCGACATACACAGGTTTTTATCGTGCAGAAGATTTGTTCGAAAAAGAACAGTACAGTGCTGCAAGAAAAGAATTTCGTTTATTCATTGACAACTTTAAAGGGTCGAAAAATGATCCTTTGTTTATCAAAGCGCAATATTACGAAGGTATTTCTGCTTTGGAAGTCTACAATAATGATGCGATAGATTTGTTGGAAGCTTTCAATCGCGATTATCCAGAAAGTATTTACAAAAACGAAATCTTCTTTCGAATCGGACGCTATTTTTACCAAAAGAAAGACTATAAAAAAACCTTACAATGGTTTGAAAGCTTAGAACCAAAAAATGTAGAACTTTCAAATCTAGAAGAATATTATTTTAAACTAGGTTATTCAAATTTCAAAGAAGAAGATTTTCAACGTGCTAAATTGGCCTTTTTTGAAATCAAAGATTCTGTTTCTCAGTATGGTACGCCAAGTTTGTATTATTATTCGCACATCTCTTACATGGATAGTTCGTATCAAACTGCTTTAGAAGGTTTTGAAAAGTTGATGAAAGACGATCGTTTCAATAAAGTTGTTCCGTATTACATCACACAGATTTATTACATGCAAGGCGATTACCAAAAAGTGGTTGATTTTGGTCCAGGAAAAATGGATAGCTTGAAACCAAATGAGCAAATCGAAATGAACCATATCATCGGGGATGCATACTACAAATTGGGTAAATACGATGAAGCTATTGTGTTTTTAGAAAAATACCATGATAAATCCAATCCTTCACGTGACGACGAATACATTTTAGGAATTGCTTATTCGAAAAGTTCAAACTGTACAAAAGCTGTGAAGTATTTTGATAAAGTTGCTCGTGTAAAAGACACAATCGGACAAATTGCCTTGTATCACGCAGGAGTTTGTTACATGAATTTAAAGGAATTTAGCTACGCTCGAACAGCTTTCGAAGTTGCCAGTACGATGGATATGGATAAAATGATCCAAGAAGATGCTTTATATAACTATGCAGTTTTATCGTATAAATTAGACATCAATGCATACGACGAAGCAGTTGAAGCGTTTGAATTGTATTTGAGTAAATATCCAGATTCTCCTCGTAAAACTACAATTTATCAGTATTTAGTGAATGTCTACACTTCCACAAAAAATTACGGACGTGCACTTGAATCCTTGGATAAATTGCCAAATAAAGACGCGAAATTGAAGGCTGCTTACCAATTGATAGCATTTAATCGTGGTGTTGAATTGTTCCAAAAATCGGAATTTGCTGTTGCAATTGAAGCGTTCAAAAAAGTGGATGATTTCAACATGAGTCAAGATTTAACTGCTCGTGCAAAATACTGGTCTGCTGAATCAAACTACCTGTTGAAAGATTACACGAAAGCCATTCAAGAGTATACTACTTTTTTGAAGTTGCCGTCA
>JBKDZA010000248.1:0-11718 GCA_046308455.1 Fluviicola sp. | reverse complement strand
TCAGTATTTGAATGGATTAAAATCTGGTAAATGGGAGCTTTTCCAATATGATTATGAACTCACACAGTATTTATTGATTGAAAAGGGTGAAAAACCAAAATTAGTTTTACAAGAAAAAGAAAATTACACGTTTGTTGAAGGCTTAAAAACAGGTGAATATTCACTTTATAAAGGTGAAAATTTATTTGAAAAAGGCGAATTCACAGAGAATGTTCCATCAGGACATTGGATTAAATATCAGTGTAAGCAAAAGAAAGATTCGATGTATATTAAAAAGTATAAAGTTTATGAGTCTTTTACAGTTGATACAGATGAAATAATCAAAAAAGCAGAATATACTTATCGAAGTGATAAATCTCCAAGAAAAGGTATTTTGTTGAGATCAGATATTATTCCATACGAAATCATGTATGAATCAATGATGGCTGACACTTTGAACTTTCACGATGAATATGCACAATCTGATGAAAGTGATTTTTTTCAAAATTGGGGAGATTTTTATCAATTAAAAATAAAGGAAGAAGCTGAAGACCTTCCAGAAGAAGGTTTAAGCTCTTATGATGAAGGTGGTGATTATCCCGATTACGAATATTATGGAGAAGATCACTATTTAAATGGACTTGACACTACATATGTAGAAGGTGAAAATTACGTTTTTGAAAACGGAAAACGCTATACTTTAAATGATTACATAGATTCTGCAGGATATATTTATTTGTATGAAGGACTTGCAGAAGAATATTTTCCAAACGGACAATTGCAATTCAGATTTGAAGTTAAAGATGGTGTGCTTCAAAAAGAAACGCCTGTTTATTGGTCAAATGGAACTATAGCAAATGAAGTTTTATACGATGAAAGTTCAAAAACTTTTATCCAGAATTTTTATGACTTTGACGGTGTGAAATACTTGTCAAACACATATGATGAAAAGGGAAATATGTTTAAAAAAGGGGAGGTTATAGATGAAAATGTAATTGCTATAAATGGTAAAAATTATATCAATCAAGATGAATACCCAACTTATTTCTGGGATTGGAAAAGAAATGATTCTTTAACAAGTGAAGCTGTAATTGCACATGAAATCTTTAAATTGACTAAAAGCGAAGCGGTGAGTGTTACCTTAAATCCAATTGATTTTACACGTAAAAATGTGGTGAAAGATTTATCTGGAAACGTTTTCAAAGAAGTAAATTCTCAATATACTTCTGATTATTATTCATTAACGGAAGAAGAAAAAATTACTGTCGAAAATTTCGAAATTCGTTCTACAGGAAGTGGTTCTGTAAATGAGTACGTAAAAATGCGATATATTGATGACAATCCGCAACAATTAGGAGCTTCATCTTACAATTTCAACATGACGTATGATCAAACGTATTATGTTAACAATGCACCTTTCAACGGAAAATTTGAATTGAAAGCAAATCAAAAACATTTAAAGTTTAAAGCAAATAGTGCTCAAATTTCATATTCATTGCCAACCATTGAAAACGACTTAAAAGATTATAACAAAGCGGTGAAAAACTTCCTTAAATCTGGAAAACAAAATGATGTGATTCATTTCTATGTTTCTGATTTTAATAGAAGTGGAACTGTTTCTGGGGCTTTATTAAGTGAACTTGGATTTACGTATGGTCAATTTGATATGCGTACAGCTCAAAACTACAACTATGGTACTCCAAAAGTTGTTTTTGATTATGAAGAATACGAGTACTACGAAGGTGAAGGAGGTCGAGGTGGAAAAAAGAATCCCAACCTAAAAATGTACAATAAAACCTTGCCGAAATCTTTGTCCCTTAATTTTAAAAATGGTAAACCTGAAGGTAAAATGCTCATCCTTGATGGAATGGGGAAAGTAGCCGTTTCTATTGAGTTTATTAATGGACAAGAAAATGGTGAATTGAGAAGTTATGAGTGGATTATGCCAAAACCAAAGCTTCCGAAAAGAAACGGAAAAATCGACTATTACAGCTATCAAATGGAAAGAACGATGAATTTACCTGATTCGTTATTCCCTAAAAAACCAACGAATTATTTATCTTATATTTCTAATTACAAAAACGGACGAAGAGAAGGATATGCATATAGTTTTGGATGGAAAGGTGACACAATTAGTGGTTTATTCTATAAAGATGGATATCCTGAAGGGAAAGCTTTTGAAAGAAATGCATATTTCTACCAAGAATCGAATTATGAATTTGGAGCATACGACGGAATTCAACGTACGTATTTGTTGAATCAAAATTCAAAAGATTCCATCTTATTGTATGAATTGAGTTTCCAAGATGGTTCTCTACAAGGTGAATCAAGATCATATCATTCGAATGGAAATATTGCTAAAAAAGGATTCTTTTTAAACGGTCAACCAATCGATGATTATGAAGCGTTCGATACCTTAGGTTTTAAATATCAATATGTGAAATTCCAATTCAATCAACCTGTTGAAGAAAAAATTTGGGAGGAAAATAAATTGAGCGTTTTATACGAATTCGACTGGAGAGATTCAATTTTCTTCGACGTTGAAGATATCGTAAGTGTTACTTCAATTGATAATTTAATGCGCAGATATGGTTTCGAAAATGATTATTACCGTGAGCCATATTACGGTCGACCAAGTGTGTTAAATAAAGGTGGAATTGATTATACTTTAACGAAATATTATCCAAATGATGTAATCGCTCGAACAGGACATATTTCGAAAGGAAAAAAAGTTGGTTGTTGGAATTATTACAGTTACGAAGGCCTGAAATTAATGGAAGTAGATTATTTCGATACCTTGATTGTTATCAATGATTCAACAAAATTCAAAGCAAAAGGAATACTAAGTTATTTGGATAAAACTGGAAATGTTACTTCGAAGTCATACATCATCGAGAAAATTGAAAAATACGATTGTGCACACACAGACCACAACGAAGAAAGAATGTTGTATTGTTTTTGGGATAAAAACCCGAAACAAGATCGAATTAACGGATATGTTAAAAATTACTACGACAATGGTTCTTTGATGAATGAAGGTTTGGTGAAAAATGGTTTGCCTACTGGAATTTGGAAAATGTATGATGCAGATGGAAATTTAAGTCGTGTAGGAGAATATATCAATGGGAAACGTGAAGGAAGATGGCTAGAAGGTGATTTAGGTTCTGTGAAAAACATGAGTGAAATCTGTTTGAATCCAAACCTTGAGAACTTAGAGGAAATCTTGAAATACCAAGAGAATTTATTGGACATTTCTGTAATCTATTACAAATACGGTAAGGAAAAAATTCGCACGTTCTATGGAATCAACCAAAATAGCGGCGATGCACCTGATGGATTTGATGGTGAATTCTATGAAGGTGAATATGAAATGGAACCATCATTTGAAAGATGATATTACTATTTTCAAATTATTTAAACTACCGTTTATTTAAAGATATCAATATTTTTGATTGAATGATAGAAGTAGAATTCTGCTATCTTTACACTTCTAAAAGTAAGATAGATGAATTTTAATAGCGCACAAAAATTCGCTCAACAAGAATGCCTCGTTATTCTCGTTGACAAAAAAAGCGAATTGCCCAAATTACCAAAATCAGTTGTAGAAGAATACGATTGGTTCATTAAAAACGATGACAAAAAAGACTATTTCTTTACTTCAAAAGGAACGAGCTTTTACTTTGTGAAATCGCAAAATTCAACTGAAGAATATCGAATTTCAGGTTTTAAATTGCGTTCTCAATTAAATAAAAGTTGTAAAAGTGTTTTTGTCGCAGGAAATAAAACAGCTTCATTTCCTTTCGCTGAAGGTTTGAGTCTTTCCAATTATCAATTCTTAAATTACAGAAAAGAAGCTGAGAAGGAAAAATTTGAATTAGAAACAATTGATTTCGATGCAAAACTTTCTTCTGAACAAGTATCAGAATTGTCAGCTACAATCAATGCTGTTTATTGGTCACGTGATTTAGTGAATGAACCAAATTCCTATTTAACAGCGACAAAACTTGCTGAAGAAATTGATGCAAAAGGAAAAGAATGTGGTTTTTCAGTAACGATTCTTGAAAAAAACAAAATTGAAGCTCTGAAAATGGGTGGATTATTAGCTGTAAACAAAGGATCGATTGAACCACCAACGTTTACAATCATTGAGTACAAACCAAAAAAAGCACGCAATAAAAAACCAATTGTTTTAGTTGGAAAAGGTGTGGTTTATGATACGGGTGGATTGAGTTTAAAACCAACAGGTGGTGGCTCAATGGAATTAATGAAATCAGACATGGCTGGTGCTGCTTGTATGGCAGGAACAATTTATGCCGCTGCACAAATGAATTTAGATGTTCATTTGATTGGATTAATTCCAGCAACAGATAACCGTCCGGGAGGAAATGCATACGCTCCAGGTGACATCGTTCGTATGTATGACGGAACTACAGTAGAAGTTTTAAATACAGATGCGGAAGGTCGAATGATTCTCGCAGATGCATTAGCATATTCAGATAAATTCAAACCAGAGTTAGTAATTGATGCGGCAACTTTAACGGGTGCTGCAGTTCGAGCAATTGGGACAAAAGCATCTTGTGTAATGGGGAATACGGATCAAAAAATATTGGATTCATTAGCGAAATCAGGAATGGAAACGTACGAACGAGTTGTTGTACTTCCGTTTTGGGACGATTATTACGAAGAAATGAAATCTAAAATTGCTGATCTTAATAATTTAGGCGGTGGAACAGCTGGAATGATAACAGCTGGTAAGTTTTTAGAACACTTTGTAAAAGCACCCTATATTCATATGGATATTGCTGGTCCAGCATTTCTTGAACGACCACAAGATTACCGTGGAACTGGAGGTACAGGAACTGGAATTCGTTTATTAATCAATTTCTTAAAGTCTTACAACAATGGAAAAGGATAAAAATCACGGAAAAGTCCCTCATCCAAAAGAAGAAGGAAATCCGCATCCAATTCGTGTTGGAATTTCTATTGGAGATGTAAATGGAATCGGACCAGAAGTCGTAATTAAAAGTTTAAATGACAATCGTTTGTTGTTGGATTGTACACCAATTGTGTATGCTTCAACGAAAACAATTTCCTACCATAAAAAAGCAATCGGAGAACACGATTTCGCCTATCAATCATGCCGCGATGCTTCTGAAGCACAGAATCGTAAAGTGAATATTGTGAATGTTTGGAATGAAGAGTTGCCATTTGAATTAGGTGTAGGAAATGAAATGTCGGGTAAAATGGCGTTTCAATCCTTAGAAAAAGCATGTGAAGATTTAGCGTCTGGAAAAATAGATGTATTAGTTACAGCACCAATTTCTAAAGAAGCTATTTCGAAAGCTGGTTTTCAATTTCCTGGACATACCGAGTATTTAGCTCACATGGCAGGAATGGACGAAGCATTGATGATGATGGTAAGCGGAAATCTTCGTGTAGCGCTTGTTACAACACATGTTCCCTTGAAAGATGTTTCTTCAACACTTACAAAAGAACGTATCTATCAAAAAATAAAAGCATTGGATTCATCTTTGAAAAAAGATTTTGGCATTCAACGACCAAAAATCGCTGTATTTGGATTAAATCCACATGCAAGTGAAAACGGTAAAATGGGAACTGAAGAATCAGATGTGATTATTCCTGCAATTAATCAAGCGAAAGGTGACGATATTTTTGCGTTTGGTCCCTTCCCAGCTGATGGATTTTTTGGTAGTACTATGCGTTCCAACTTTGATGCGGTTTTAGCAATGTATCACGATCAAGGATTGACAGCTTTTAAAGCATTGGCTTTTGAAGATGGAGTGAATTACACCGCTGGACTTCCAGTTGTGAGAACTTCTCCAGATCATGGAACTGCTTTTGATATCGCAGGAAAAGGAATTGCAAACGCTCAATCAACAAGAAGTGCGATTTATTTAGCTATGGATATTTACAAAACGCGTAAATTCTTGAAAGAAGCGGCAGCAAATCCCTTGGTGATTCAACCGCAAAAACGTGAATTTAGAAAGGGTAAACCAGATAGTATTGAGTAAAAAAGGAGTAAAAAAATCAATTTTCAACAAAAAATACAAGTTATTAACGTTGTTTAGTTAATTTTTTACTACCTTTGCCCTCCAATTTTTGTGTTGTGAAGAAGACGATTAGTGAGTTTGTAATCCCGTTTATAGGTTTAAAGCAAGGCTCACATGAGTTCAACTTCAAGATACAGAAATCGTTCTTTGACGCATTTGAAAACACATTGATCAATGATTCAGATTTAGATGTAAAACTGATTCTTGAGAAAAAAGAAACCATGATGGTTGCAAATTTTGATTTATCAGGAGATGTTACTGCAACATGTGATCGTTGTGATGACCCTGTCAGTGTTCCTATTGATGGTAGATTTCGCATCGTTTACAAGTTTGGTTTAGAGCAATCGGAAGATGAAAATTTATTTGTTCTTCATCCGGAAGCTTACGAAATCAATGTGCAAAACCAGATTTATGAATTCATGGTTGTACTTTTACCTTCACGTGTAACGCACGAAATGGAAGAAGATTGTAACCAAGAAGTAATGGAAACGTACAGAAAATTTATTGTCAATCCAGGCGATGAAGACGAAGACGAATGGTTTGATGAAAATGAAGAATGGGACGATGAAGATTGGACCGATGATGACAACGAAGAAGAGGAAGACGATGATGAAGATGGTGACGAGCCAGATGATGATCGACCAATCGACCCACGTTGGGCAGCATTAAAAAATTTGAATTAATAACGATTTAAAATAAAGTAAAATGGCACATCCAAAGCGCAGAATCTCCACAACACGTCGTGACAAGAGAAGAACGCACATCAAAGCGATTGCGAAAAACATCGCAACTTGTCCTACAACTGGGCAACCACATTTATTTCACCATGCTCACTGGCATGAGGGTAAATTGTACTACAAAGGTAGAGTTGTAGCTGAGAAAGAAGTAGCGATTTAATTGTCGCTTTAACTAAATATTCCTCCTGATGAAGATAGGAATTGATGTTTTAGGTGGAGATTTCGCACCGCAAGCTAATATTGGCGGTGCTGTTCTTGCACATAAATTACTTCCAAAGGAAGCAAGACTTGTATTGATAGGCGACCAAGAGCAAATCTTAGGTGGCCTTAAGTCGTTAGGTGAAAATCCAGACGATTACGATATCGTTCATGCTCCCGATGTAATTACAATGCACGATCATCCAACTAGAGCAATCCCTCAAAAACCAAACAGTTCAATTGCAATTGGCTTCGACTTATTGGCAAAGAAAGAACTAGATGTTTTTGCAAGTACTGGAAATACTGGTGCAATGTTGGTTGGATCAATCTATAAAATTAACACAATTCCAGGTATTATTCGTCCTTGTATTACATCTGTCTTACCAACAATTAATGGTGGAAATTCCATTCTATTAGATGTTGGGTCAAATGCGGATTGTAAAGCGGATGTCTTGTACCAATTTGGAGTACTTGGATCTTTATATTCTCAAGCTGTTTACGGGAATGAAAAACCTCGTGTAGCTTTGTTGAATATTGGGGAAGAAGACTCGAAAGGAAATCTTTTGACCATTGCAGCTCACAAACTTTTTGCTGAATCTGATGAAATTTATTTTATTGGAAACGTTGAAGGTCGTGATTTGTTTACTGGTAAAGCAGATGTAATAGTTTGTGATGGATTCACTGGAAATGTAGTTCTTAAACAAGCTGAGGGAATGTACACATTGATGAAAAAAAGAGGGATAGTTGATGAATATTTCGACCGTTTTAATTACGAAAATTATGGCGGAACTCCAATTCTTGGGGTAAAAGGAAATGTAATCATTGGTCACGGAATTTCAAATGACAAAGCAGTGAAAAGTATGTTATTACATTCATACGAAATAGCTAAGTCTGAACTTTCAATTAAAATTAATAAAGCTTTTAATCAGTAGAATGAGTAAAATTACTGCAGCAATAACAGGAGTTTGTGGTTACCTTCCAGAAGAAGTTGTAACAAATGAAGATTTATCAAAAATTGTTGATACTTCAGATGAATGGATAACTTCTAGAACTGGAATCAAAGAACGTCGTATCCTTCGTGATGGTGCATGTTCTGATATCGCTTCTGAAGCTGTTCGTGGTTTATTGAAAAAAACAAATACTAATCCAGAAGATATCGAGTGTGTCATTCTTGCAACTGTTACACCTGATTATCCATTTCCAAGTACCGCAAACGTTGTTTGTGATAAAGTGGGGATGAAAAACGCTTGGGGGTATGATTTAATTGCTGCTTGTTCTGGATTTATTTATGCGCTTCAAACAGGTGCTAGTTTCATCGAATCAGGAAAACACAAAAAAGTAATCGTAATTGGGGTAGATAAAATGTCTGCGATTTTAAATTATGAAGACAGAACTACTTGTGTTATTTTCGGCGATGGTGGTGGTGCTGTTTTATTAGAGCCAAATACAGAAGGATTAGGAGTTATCGATGCTATCCTAAAAAGCGATGGTTCTGGTAGAAAATATTTAATTCAACCTGCAGGTGGTTCGGCTTTGCCTCCATCTCATGAAACTATAGATCAACGTTTACATTACGTTTATCAAGAAGGTCAACAAGTTTTTAAATTTGCTGTTACAAATATGGCTGAAGTTTCAGCTGAAATAATGGCAAAAAATAATTTAACAGCTGAAGATGTTGATTGGTTAGTGCCACATCAAGCAAATTTGCGTATTATTGATGCCACAGCAAATAGAATGGGCTTACCAAAAGAAAAAGTAATGGTGAATATTCAACGTTACGGAAATACAACTGCGGGAACACTTCCATTGTGTTTGTGGGATTGGGAAAGCCAATTGAAAAAAGGAGACAATTTAATTCTTTCTGCCTTTGGTGGAGGATTTACTTGGGGTGCTGTTTATTTAAAATGGGCCTATAATTCATAACTAAACGAAAACATAAATTAAAACAAATCGTATGAATCTTAACGAAATTCAAGACTTGATCAAGTTTGTTTCAAAATCTGGAGTAACAGAAGTAGAAATCGAACAAAAAGACTTTAAGATAACAATTAAAGCTGAAAAAGCAAAAGCTGATGCGCCAATTTATGTTCAAGCTTCTGCTCCTGCTCAAGTTGCTGCACCCGTTGCACAAGTTGCTGCTCCAGTTGCTCAAACAACTACTGCTCCTGCTGCTACACCAGCAAGTGATGATGCGAAATACATCACAGTTAAATCACCAATGATTGGAACTTTTTACCGTTCTGCTGGTCCAGATAAAGAAGCTTTTGTTTCTGTTGGTCAGAATATCAACAAAGGTGAAACAGTTTGTATTATTGAAGCAATGAAATTGTTCAATGAAATTGAAGCTGAAATATCTGGGAAAATTATTAAAGTTTTGGTTGATGATGCTTCACCAGTTGAATACGACCAACCATTGTTCTTAGTAGATCCAGCTTAATTTCTGGAATAAATTGTTGTTTGTTCAACCAATAAAAGAACTATGTTTAAAAAAATATTAATTGCCAATCGTGGTGAAATCGCTTTACGTGTCATTCGTACATGTAAAGAAATGGGTATCAAAACGGTTGCTGTATATTCAACTGCTGATAAAGACAGTTTACCTGTACGTTTTGCTGACGAAGCTGTTTGTATCGGTCCTGCGGTTTCTTCAAAATCTTATTTGTCGATTCCTAATATCATAGCAGCTGCTGAAATCACTAATGCGGATGCAATTCATCCAGGATACGGTTTCTTGTCTGAAAACGAAAAGTTTTCTAAAGTTTGTCAAGAACACGGAATTAAATTCATTGGAGCTTTACCAGAGCAAATTGCTGGTATGGGAGATAAAGCTACAGCTAAAGCAACAATGATTGCTGCAGGTGTTCCTTGTATTCCAGGTTCAGTTGGATTGTTGAGAGATGTTGAAGACGCAAAAGAAAACGCACGAAAAATCGTTTACCCTGTAATCATGAAAGCAACTGCTGGTGGTGGTGGTAAAGGTATGCGTATCGTTTGGAAAGAAGAAGATTTGGAAGCAAATTGGGATTCCGCACGTCAAGAAGCTGCTGCAGCTTTTGGAAACGATGGAATTTACATGGAGAAATACATTGAAGAACCACGTCACATCGAGATCCAAATTGCTGGTGACCAATTCGGAAATGCATGTCACCTTTCTGAAAGAGATTGTTCAATTCAACGTCGTCACCAAAAGTTAGTGGAAGAAACTCCATCTCCTTTTATGACAGACGAGTTGCGTGAACGTATGGGTGATGCTGCTATTAAAGCTGCAAAAGCTGTAAATTATGAAGGAGTTGGAACAGTTGAGTTTTTAGTGGATAAAAATCGTGATTTCTATTTCATGGAAATGAATACACGTATTCAAGTTGAACATACAATCACGGAAGAAGTAATCGATTATGATTTGATCAAAGAACAAATTAAAATCGCTGCGGGACATAAAATCTCTGGTAAAAATTACTTCCCTCATTTGCATGCAATTCAATGTCGTATCAATGCTGAGGATCCTTTCAATGACTTTAGACCTTCACCAGGAAAGATAACTTCTTATCATTCACCAGGAGGACACGGAGTTAGAATTGATACACATGCATATGCTGGATACACAATTCCTTCAAACTACGATTCAATGATTGGTAAATTAATCGTTGTTGCACAAACACGTGAAGAAGCTATCTTGAAAATGAAACGTGCTTTGGATGAATACATCATTGAAGGAGTGAAAACAACAATACCTTTTCATCAAAAATTGATGGATGATCCTCAATTTAAAGCAGGTGTTTTCACAACTAAATTCATGGAAACATTTGAATTTTAATAGTTAAAAAATAATTTATTTAAAGGGAATGCGAAAGTGTTCCCTTTTTATTTAATCGATAAAACAAGCCCTTTATTAACTAAAACATGTAGTTTAAATAAATCGATTTACTAAGAGCGCTCAGTTTAAATCGTTTTTATATCTTTGAGTTCACACACTTACACATGGACAAAAAAGAACTTCTATATTCAGCTGCACTTGAGATGTTCGTTACGAATGGTTTTCATGCAACTCCTACAGCTAAAATTGCAGAAAAAGCTGGGGTAGCAAATGGAACTCTTTTTAATTATTTCCCAACGAAAGACGATTTAGTTAAAAATCTATATCTACATACTAAAGACGAACTATCAGAATTTTTAAACGATACAGTTTCTGGAATTTCTGTGAAAGATTGTATGAAAATGCAATATGTTTCAACGATTCAATGGTCTCTAGAAAATCGAGTGAAATATCGATACATGAATTTATTTGCTACGTCTGCCTACATGAATTTATTAGACGATGCAACAAAACTCAATGATGAAAGTTATCAGTTAATCCAAAAAGGAATGGATTACGGTTTAATTCAAAAATTGCCAATAGATTTTGTGCATAATTTAATTTATGGTCATACCTTCGCATTGCATACTTATCTTTCAAAAAACGAACTTTCTCCTTATCAAAAAGAGAAAATGATTGAAAATGCTTTCGACATGTTGTGGCGCATGTTGAGATAAATTTAAACGAAAGCTATTTTTTCGATGAACACCCCGTTTTTTTCGACTGAAAATTAAATCTTTATGCTTGTCGGGAACTTTGCCACAAAATCATTAAAACGTAAATATTTTACGTAGTTCAGGTCATAAATTTGCCTCAAAATAAAGAAAACATGAGGTTGCTAGAGTTTTATACTTCATTTCCAACAGAAGAATCTTGTAAA
>JBKDZA010000247.1:0-18670 GCA_046308455.1 Fluviicola sp. | reverse complement strand
TTTTCGGGCGTTGTTGGCGCAACGCTCGATTTTTTTTAATTTTATTTTATGATTTTATTTTTTACGAGTTTTTTATTATTCGCTTTAATTATAGTTAATTGTATTGTTTTTTATTACAGAACTAAAAAAGGCTTTAAATTTTGGGGTACATTTTTTATTTGTTTGTTACCTATTTTAATTTGTATAGCAATATATGTTTTTAGTTGTATAGCTTTATATCAAGATTTACAGACATATAGAACTTTATATTTCAATAGTTTTAATTAGTTATTTGTAATTTGGTTAGCGGTATTACTTAACCGCTAATTGCGAATAGTATAAACATTGTAGTTATTATCATAAATGATAATCTTAATAATTTTAAATATTCTTTTTTAGATTGTAATAATTTATTTTGAAGTGTATTAATTCTCATTTCATAAAATGAATTTCTAATAAATGTTTTAGTTAACTTATTTTGAAAAATAAGTTGTTGCCTTTGAATTTGATAATCTTGCAAAATCTTTAATTCTAAAGATGCATGTATTTTTTCAGATTTATTCATAATGCTATTTTTAAATATTTGACGTTCCTGGGGTGTCCGTCGTTCCTGGGGTGTCCGTATACTGAAGGAGATGGACACCGTTACAATGTGTTTTTTCAATAGTACCAAATTTACATCGGTGTCCATATCTGCGCTGGATTCCACAACGTGATCTATTTACATACATATATTTTTCCACACGTTTGGAACCACATGGTGAGCATATAATTCTATGTTGATTTGTAGGCATATTATTTTAAATAATTTTTACGAAATGATTTGCGATAAATTGTGCGATAATTTGAAATAGATGTTTCATTGATTAAACGAACATTTTTATAATCAACTCGAGTATTACCTCTTTTGTCATTGATCAAATAAAGATTGATTTCTTTGATGGTGGAAATATCAATTTTAAAGACAGTTTCTAGAATAAATAAACCATCATAAATCGACCAACAAGGAATCTTAACATCTAAGTTAGTGAGTGGTTTTTTTGGATTGTCTGAAAATCCTAATTCGAGTTTACAACTTAAATAATGTAACTCTAAAAAGTCATGTTTTTCGGGCATTTGCTCAGTTTTATAAGCGAAATTTCATAATATAAATTATATAACATTTCTAAACGTCCCAAGTTTCATTTAAAAAAGATACAATCTTACGTGCTGTTGAATTTACGTAACGTTTTGTACGGTATCCACCAACCCATGAAATTCCACGAACAGCATTTGTAAGGAAAACTTCATCCGCAACTAATAAATTTGAAGGAAGAATGGTTGTTTCGTAAACTTTTAATCCATTTTTTAATGCCAAGTTGATTACTTGCATGCGCATCGTTCCAGCCAAACATCCTTCAGATAATCCCGGTGTATATAAAACGCCATTGCTAACAACAAAAATATTACTGTGTGTACTTTCTAAAATTTGACCTTTGTCGTTTAATAGCAACAAATCATCCAATCCTTTTTCTTTAGCTGAAATTGAAGCCAAAACATACAATAAACCATTTTTCGTCTTAAAATTTGACAAGGCGTCTTTATGTTTCTTGATATCTTGATACAAATCAACCTCAAGTCCTTTCCCACTTAAACCGAATAAATTTTGCTCAATTGGATAAACTTCAATGAAAAAAGATACTTCATTACTATCTGGAGCGTATGTATTTCCACCTAAACGATCGATAGATAAACGAATTCTTCCACCTTCAGTGATTCCACTTTTAGTAATTAATTCATTGAATTTTTCAATAAAAAAAGCTTCGGTAAAATGTGCGGGAAGTCTCATTTTTAGAGCCTTTGCTCCTTCTTGAATTCGTTGTAAATGTGGTCCAACATTCAACACTTTACCATTTAAAATACGTATACTTTCAAACAAACCATCTCCATACGAGTATGCTCTATTTCCAGAATAAATCGACGGTTGATTCGAATCTAGAATCTTTCCGTTGTTGTTGACATAAAGTGTTTGACTCATAAATTAAAATAATAACGAAAATCCTTTTTGAACTTGATCAAATTTAAAAATAATTGCAAATAAAATTCCGAAAATTGCACCTGCAATGTGTGCATCGTGCGCAATTCCTGTTTTTCTATTTCTATCTGAATAGATTTCAAATGCAAGATATAAAAGACCAAAAATCCACGAAGGCATTTTAAAAGGCATATAAACATACCCTGAAGGATCCCATAAAATAGATGTAAAAACAATAGCTGATGTCATACCAGAAATCCCTAAAGAACGATAATTATAATTATTCGAATGTCTGTAATATGAAATTAATGAAGCTACAATTATTGCGCCTAAACAATATGCCAAGAAAATAATTTTTCCTAATACTTGATTTTGAGTAAAAAAAACAATTGCATTTTCTAAAGCAGTACCAAAAGAGAATAAAGTAATCATGTTAAAGATCAAATGACCTGGATCTCCATGTAAAAAAGCATGTGAAATAAAGCGATAGTATTCTTTATTGTGCTTAACTCGATACGGTATGAATAAATATTTTTCTACGAAAAAAGGATCAGAGAACCCTTTTATACTCAAAATCACTGCGATTATTAAAAAAATGTAAGTAATGTAAAATTCTAGTATCATTCGAGTTTAATTCTTTGTAAATTTGTACAAATATCTCAAAATAAATGATTCGTACTACTCAATTTTTACTCTCGCTCCTACTTTTCTCGTTTTTAGTTTCATGTGGTGCTGAAGAAGATGCTATAAATCCAATTTTGGATAAGTCTTTGCCAATGAAAAAACGAATTCAAGCTTTCTGTGAAAGTGATTTTGGAAAAGATTTAGGTCTCACAGACGAGCAAAATGAATTGATCAAAAAGTATTATATAAACTCTAATTTTAAGCCATTTTGGACAAATGACACCATACTAACGGCTAAAGGTAAAGCTTGGTCAAATCTTGAAAAACAACCCCTTATTATTGGAATGCCTAAAAATCGTTTTATTCAAAATTCAGTTGATAGTTTAAATAAAGAGTTGATTGTTAAAGAAATCTTTTTGACTTTACATTTTTCTCAATTAGTAGCTGATATGAAACAAGGATTTTATGACAATGAAAAAAATCAATTAAAATCGGATAATTTGTTGGATGAAATTAGTTTCAAGTCTCATTACAAAAATGTTGACACAGTCGAAAATGTTGGATATTGGTTAGGGAGTCTTGGTCCAAACCACTTAGACTACAGGAATTTAGCTTCACGCATTTATACAACATATTCAAATAAAAATATTTCCTCAAAAACATTTGAAATTCCAGAAAAAGTGAAAGATTCAGCGAATTGTTTCAAATTATGTAAAGAGTCTCTGATTGATAAAGGATATTTATCTGCGAACGCTACAAATGAAACAGATTTTTGGAATTCTATGGCTAAGTTTCAAGAGGATAATGGAATGAAAGCAGATGGTAAGATCGGAAAATATACAATTATTGCCTTAAATGAGTCTACAGAACACAAGCTTGAAAGAGCAGTTTTGTCTTTAGAACGTTGGAGATGGCGTCCAAAATTCCCAGAAAGATACGTTTGGGTGAATATTCCTGAATACTTATTGAGAATTTATTACAACGATACGTTGTATTCCGTTCATAAAATTGTTGTTGGAAAGCCTGAGAATAAAACCCCTCAATTAACATCACGAATTCGTCAAATTGTAGCCCTTCCCTACTGGACTCAACCGCATAAAATTGCTGAAGAAGAGTTTCTTCCAGGAATGCAAGCTAGCAGTGGATATGCAGCTAGACATGGATATCGTGTTTATCGCGGAGATGTAGAACAAGATCCAGGTTCAATCAACTGGAAACGCTACAAAAAAGGAAATTTCCCATTCAGAATTAAACAAGATCCAGGTGAGAAAAACGCACTTGGTTTAGTGAAATTTGAATTTAACAATGAATATGGAGTTTACATTCATGACACACCTCAAAAAGGATTCTTCAATCGAGATATTAGAGCTTTTTCACACGGTTGTATGCGTTGCCAAGATCCAGATTCACTAGCTAGATTCATGTTAAGAAGAGACGAGAAAAACAAAGTACTTCCTGATACATTGGATTCGTTAATTGCAAGAAAAGAACATACATTTATATCATTGAGAAAACCAATCGATTTGACTGTTGACTATATTTCAGTGATGATTTCACCTGAAAACAAATTGATCTTTTATCCAGATGTTTATGGTCGTGACGAAGAGTATTTAGTAAAAATCAGAAAAGGAAATAAAAACTAAATTAAAACTAAATCGTATTTTTGCTGAAAAAACTACGTTATCATTCAATACGCAAATGTAAATTAAGCATGTATATTAAAAAACATGAATTTCTCAAACGCGAATTTAATTGGTAGCGAAAAAATAAAAGTATGTCAGTAATTGTTTCTCCCTCTATTTTATCGTGTGATTTCGGAAATCTTGAGCGCGATTTTGAATTTGTAAATTCGAGTAATGCCGATTGGTTCCATGTGGATGTGATGGATGGAGTTTTTGTACCGAATATTTCCTTTGGTTTTCCTATTATTTCAGCTTTAAAAAAAGTTGCAAAGAAAACGATAGATTGTCATGTAATGATTGTAAATCCAGATCAATACATTTCAGAATTCGCTAAGTTGGGAGTTGATATTTTGACAGTTCATTACGAAGCTTGTACACATTTACATAGAACAATTCAAGCAATTCAAGCTAATGGAATGAAAGCTGGTGTTGCATTGAATCCCCATACTCCAGTTTCAGTTTTAGAAAACGTTATTCAAGATTTGGACTTAGTGTTGATTATGTCTGTGAATCCTGGTTTTGGAGGACAAAAATTTATTCCTCAAGCAGTTGAGAAAGTACGTCAACTTAAAAAACTAATTGTTGAAACAGGTTCAAAAGCTTTAATTGAAATAGATGGAGGTGTAAATGCAGAAACAGGAAAGCTATTAGTTGAAGCTGGTGCTGATGCGTTAGTTGCTGGAAGTTATGTTTTTGGACATCAAAATCCTTCTGAAGCAATTGATTCTTTGAAAAACCTCTAAGTGATTGATTTTTATCAAGATAAGTTCAGGTATACTCATTCTCAAATAAGTCTACTTATTCGAACTTTGAATCAAAATGAAGAACTTTCGAATGAAATTAAGTTGTGTGTTTCTAAAATCATTAATTCGAGACATATAACCTTGAGTTATATAAAAGGAATTCAATCTGAGTCCTTGGTTGATGATTTGTTACCAGAAATTTATTGGGAGCGCTTGGAAAACGAGAATTTTCAAGAATTCGATGATTTTTTTGACCAATTTAGAATGGGGAATTCAATTTTCACAGATTTTGAGGAAGTAGAACCAATACTGTTTGCAAGTATACAATCAACATTTGAATTCATGGGGATTTTAAAAAATCGTATGGAAGATTCTCAATTGAGAGAACATGGAAATCAGTAGATTGAAGTTGATTCAATTAAAGTTCAATAATTTTTATCGTAAAAATGTTGCATAAATAGAATAATGCACTACTTTTGCGCTGGGGTAAGTCTTTTACGACCAGCTCCCTCTTAATCCTCCAGGACGGGAACGTAGCAAAGGTATGAGGTTGTAGCGGTGCGATAGAAGTAGCTTACCCTACTTTTTTTGTCCTAAATTTTCTAAAATGTTTCTTTTAATATTATTAATAGCAGGTTTATTTTCAGTGTTTTACAAATTAGCTGACTCACATGATCGAAATGGTTGGATCTATGGTGGAATTGGTCCAGTTACTTGGTTTGGAACTCAGTTTATTGCGGGAATACTTATTGGGATTACTGCACCACAATTGTTAAGTGATTCAATGAATGTACTTATAATTGGAATGGGTACTGGATTAGTCGGAACAATAGTATGTTACATGCTTATCAAAAGTCATTTTGACAAGAATCCTAAAAAATCAAATAGATATAAAAACGAAGATATTTTAGACAATTAATGCACTTCCATTTCACTTGGCTTTGTTTCTTCAGTTGATTTTTTCTTACGTTTCTTTTCTTTTTTCTTCTTCTTTTTGTCTTTTTTAGAATTTGGCATTGCATCATCCTCTGTACCAGAGTTTGTTGTTCCACCAAAAGATGAGATTTCTCTTCCTTCTTCGTCGTAAACGTGTTCTTCAATTAAAACATCTTTCTTATAAAGAGCTTTACGTTTAACTGCTTGATCAGGAAATCTTTCTTCAAACCAACCTTCTCTGATTTCATTTTTTGCAATGGAATTAACATTTACTAATTCCACAACATAATATTTGCCATTCAATTTGAACGGTTTATTTAGACCTTTTCCAATTTTCCCGTTATCAAGGTATTTTTTCTCTTCAGGTAAAATATCCGTGTCTTCATAGTAATTTACAACTTCTTTCGAACCAATTGCTTCAAGAATTTGAGCTTTTGATTTTTTCTCAGAGCACATCTTCCCTATTTCATAAGCTGTTGCTTCAGATGCACATTCATATGTTTTTGCAGTTAAATATTGCTGAACTTTACCGTTTCCTTTTTTGTAATATTCAACAGATTGAAGTGTTTGGTCGTAATAAACAGTTTTAAATTCACCATTTTTAGAACCCATATCCCAATTTTCAGTCTTTAATAAAGTTCCATCGTCATAATAATACTTAAAAACTCCATTTTTCTTTCCTTCTTTAAAAGTTAACTCTTCAATAACTACTCCATCTTTGTTGTAAACAGTAAAAGGGCCATCCATTAGTCCATTTTTATATGAAACAACTTTTGTTCGTTTACCATTTATATATGAGACTTTATTTCCGTTTAATACGCCATTGATATATGTTTCAAATTTGACTGTGTCATAAACATATTTTCCCGATTCATCTTTTTTTCTAGCCCAAGTTATTTGTGGACCATGTAAATCACCAATTGAATAGTTTTTTTCCCAAGTTGGATTAAATGTTGAATCTTCATAGAAAAGCCATTTTCCATTTTCAACTCCACCAACATGAGATCTGATAACAGAAATACAACCAGATTCATAGGTGCTTGTATCTGATCCTTCCGTTTTTCCATTGATAAAAGTTACCCTTCTTTCTAAAACGCCATTTTGATGACATGTTTCACATTGACCTGAAAAAGGTTTTTTGTTTGAAGAAGTCACAACAGTTGATTGGTCTTGAGAAAGTTCTAGTTTTTCATTACAATCTACAACACCAGCAATTTTACCACATTCCCACTCTGCATAACGACCTTTAGTTGGTGCTTTTTGTCCCGTTAAACGATAACAAAAATCTTTGTTTTGATTGATAGTGATTTGTCCAAAACTGGAGAAAACAGTAATAAAAAGTGCTGAAAATAGATATTTCATAATATTATTGATCTAATTTTAATTCTAAACGTTCTAAACCTTTGCGCATTAACTCAGGAATCTTTATTGACTGCTTGATAGTATTGTCAAAGCAAACTAAAACAGAAGTTCCAATCGTTCTTACTTCTCCATTCACTAACACTTCGTATGCCAAAGTAAAACTTTTATCTCCTAAGTGTTTCAAATATACAGCTATTTCAACTGGATCATGAAGAAAAACTGGTTTAATATATTCCAATTCATTTTTACGTAATAATATTCCGGTTTTATTCCAATCCCAATGAATTCCAACTAATTGTCTAAAATAATGGATTCTTGCTTCTTCGAAATAACTTAAGTAAACTGCATTATTTACGTGTTGTAACATGTCACAGTCTGAAAAACGAACTTGTAATCTATATGAGGTAATCATTTTGAGAATTTTCTAACAAATATAAAGTTTTCATCATTTTTAATTTAACAAATGCATAAAATAATCTTAGAATAATATCCACTTTCAAAAGTTGAAAAATAGAACTCTTAAAACTCTATCAAGAAATCTTCTTTGAATCCTTATATTTGCTGAAATTTTTAGAATGCATTACAGCGTACAATTACTCCCAGCAAAAATTCAAACGATAGAACGAAAACATCCTTGGATCTTTTCAGGTGCTTTAAAAAATCTGTCAAAAGATATGGAAGATGGAGCTTTGATAGATGTTCTTGACAAACAAGGTAATTTTCTTGCTCGTGGACATTTCAATAATGGTTCAATTGCTGTTCGTGTATTAACATTTAAAGATGAAAACCTTGATCAAGAATTCTACAATAAACGAATTTCAGATGCGGTTGAATTAAGAAAAAAATTAAACTTATTTAGAGAAGATAATTCAATTTGTAGATTGATTCATGGTGAAGGTGATGATTTACCTGGATTAATAGTTGATTATTACAATGGAGTTGCCGTAATTCAATGTCACAGTGTTGGAATGTTTTTACAAGTTGAGTTCATTGCTGAAGCGTTGAAATATGCATTAGGCAATACCTTGAAAGCTATTTATCATAAATCGAAAGAGACCTTACCAAGTCGAATTGAAACAGTTGATTCGTATTTATTTGGATCAGTAGAAACGCCACATTTAGCTCTAGAAAATGGCGTAAAATATAAAATTGATTGGATTTCTGGTCAAAAAACGGGCTTTTTCATAGATCAAAGAGAAAACAGAGCACTTTTAGCAAAATATGCAGCTGATAAAAAGATTTTGAATACATTTTGTTATTCTGGAGGCTTTTCACTTGCTTCATTGGCGAAAGGAGCAAAAGAAGTTCATTCCTTAGATTCTTCTAAAAAGGCAATCGAATTGACAGATGCAAATATTGAATTAAATGATTTTAGTGAAAAACATACATCAATTTTAGCAGATGCGATGCAACATATTCGCACGATGGGTGAAGATTACGATATAATTGTATTGGATCCGCCAGCATTTGCAAAACACAGAGATAAAAGACATCAAGCAATTCAAGGATACAAACGTTTGAATTCGATGGCGATGCAACACATTCGTTCTGGAGGACTTTTGATGACTTATTCATGTTCTCAAGTCGTTGACAAGTATTTATTCAATAATACAATTATTGCAGCTGCGATTGAAAGTGGACGTAAAGTGAAAATATTGGAACAATTACATCAACCTGCGGATCATCCTATAAATGCGTATCATCCAGAAGGAGAATATCTTAAAGGGTTATTATTACAAGTGATTTAATGCTTGATTATTCATATAAAGGAATATTAAAAGTTGCGTTACCAATCATGTTGAGTGGGTTCATTCAATCTGTGATTTCTATAACTGATGCTGCTTTTTTAGGACATTTTTCAAGAGAAGCTTACGATGCTGCAAGTACTGGAGGTTTGTGGCACATAACACTTTCAATGATTTTAATTGGTTGGAATGATGGCGCTCAAATTAAAATGGCACAATATATTGGCGAGAAAAGATTAGATAGATTTGAGTCTAGTTTTATTGCGAATATTCTGATTTTAAGTGTTTCAACAATAATCCTTCTACTTTTTGTTCAATTTATTAGTGAATCTTTTCTTTTAGAAACAACAAATAACAAAGCATTAGCACAAGGTGAATTTAGATTTATAGAAATTAGAAGTTATTCATTTATTGCATCAATTTTTTCATTAAGTATTCAAGCGAAATTACTTGCTGAAGGTAAAACTAAGTTTGTTTTGTTCTATTCATTAATAGTTGCATTAACAAATGTTATTTTAGACTATTGTTTGATATTTGGAAAATATGGTTTTCCTCGTTGGGGTATGGAGGGTGCGGCAATTGCCTCTACTGTAGCAGAAATTATTGGAATGTTATTTTATTTAGTTGTTTTTTTGAAAAAGAATTCTTCTTTAATTTTAATTCGATTCAATGATTTCAAAACAACATCTTTTCAAGTGTATGAGAATATTAAAATAGGTTTTCCATTGTTGTTACAAGGTTTTGTAGCCTTGTCTGTATGGACTTTGTTTTTTATTCTTATTGAGAAAATGGGCAGTGAAAAATTGACTATTTCATTAAATATCCGACATATTTATTTTATTGCTTTTGTTCCAGTTTGGGGATTTGCAGGAGCAACAAAGACATTTATAGCTCAATATGTAGGTGCTAGAGAATTAGAAGTAATTCCATTTATACAAAAACGCATACAATTAATGTGTGTTTTGTTTTTAGTGATATGTTTTCATGGGGCAGTTCTTTACCCAGAATATTTAATTTCCTTAGTTAACTCAGATGAATTATTGATTTCAAGAACAGCAAATATTTTGAGGATTGTTTCAGGAGCAATCTTGATTTACGGTTTGGGTTCAGTTTATTTTCAATCTATTTCGGGAATTGGGTTTACGCGATATACATTTTATATAGAAGTTATTTCAACAGTCGTATACATTGTTTCAGCTTATTTGTTTATTGTTGTTTTAGAGAGTGAACTAGAAGTTGTTTGGCTCGTTGAATACATTTATTTTATTACAATGGGAGGATTATCCTTATTATTCCTCAAAAGATATAATTGGAAAAAAAGATATGAGTAAGTTAAAAGTAGTTTTTATGGGGACTCCACAATTCTCAGTTGGAATTTTGGATTCAATATTAAAATCAAATTTTGAAGTTGTTGCAGCAATAACTGTAGCAGATAAACCAGCAGGAAGAGGATTGAAATTAAATAAAAGTGCGGTCAAAATATATTGTGAAGACAATAATATACTTGTTTTACAACCAACAAATTTAAAAGATGAAGCTTTTTTGAATGAGTTAAATTCTTTTAATGCGGATGTCTTTATCGTTGTAGCATTTCGTATGTTACCAAAAGTTGTTTGGTCAATGCCTATAAAAGGGACATTTAATTTGCATGCTTCTTTGTTACCTGATTATAGAGGTTCTGCACCAATTAATTGGACAATAATCAATGGAGATACAGAAACAGGACTTTCAACTTTTTTCATTGATGATAAAATAGACACTGGAGATGTGATATTACAAAAAAAGTTATTGATTTCTGAAAATGAGTCTGCTGGAGAATTACATGATAGAATGATTATTGATGGAAGTGAATTAGTAATTGAGACTTTGCAAAAGATAGAATTAGGTAAAATAATAACTACTAAACAAACTGAATTAACAACAAATCGACAAGCACCAAAGTTAACCAAGGAAAACACTGAAATTGATTGGACAAAAGATGTTGTTGAAATTCACAATTTAATAAGAGGATTAAATCCATATCCTGGTGCCTGGACAATTTGGGAGAATCATAAAGGAGAACAGAAACAAGTAAAGATATTTAAGACACTAATTTCTGAAGAAAGAAGTCAAAATGAAATTGGACTTTATAGAATCGGTAAAAAAATATATTTTCAAAATGAATTTGGAAATTTGGAGATATTAGAATTTCAAATCGAGGGAAAGAAAAAAATGACATCAATCGATTGGTTAGTTGGTAATGAAATTGGGCATTGGCGAATATTAAATTAGATTTTCATTAAAAATCACACTTGGTTATTAACAAATATCTATTTTTTTCAACATTTTTAGCAGTTTTAGGCAAAATGTCTTGTTTCGCTTGGTTTTTCACATACTTTTGTCATGTTAATCATTAGTAGAAATAATTAAATAAACCAAACTATGAACAAAGCAGAATTAATTGATGCTATGGCTGCAGGTGCAGGGTTGTCAAAAGCAGATGCTAAGAAAGCATTAGATGCTTTCGTTGATGCAACAGGAAACGCGTTAAAAGGTGGAGATCGTATCTCTTTAGTAGGATTCGGATCTTTTTCAGTTTCTAAACGTGAAGCTAGAACAGGTCGTAACCCTCAAACTGGTAAAGAAATTAAAATCGCAGCTAAAAACGTTGTACGTTTCAAAGCTGGAACAGACTTAGCTGACAAAGTTAACTAAGATTACAACTTTATTATTAAAGTCCTTCTCACCTTGGGAAGGACTTTTTTTATATAAAAATGAAAGAAAAATTAAGAGATACTCTTTTTCAAATAATTCCTGAAAACAAACGTGTTCTTTTTCAAAAAATCAGTGAACAAAGAACGAAGCAAATAACAGTTTTACTTGAGAATATTTTTCAAGAACACAATGCTAGCGCTGTTCTAAGAAATTGTGATTGTTTTGGAATTCAAGAACTTCACGTGATCGAAGATTCAAATAAATATAAAGTGCAAAGAGATATCGCTCGTGGTGCTGGTAAATGGGTGGATTTAATTTCTTTCAATGATAATGAAAACGCAAATTTACAAGCAGTTAAAAACTTAAAAGAAAAAGGCTATAAAATTGCAACATTAAGTCCTGAAGCTGATCAATATGATATTTACAATCTTCCAATTGATCAACCAATCGCTTTGGTATTTGGTACAGAATGGAAAGGTGTTTCAGAGGATTTAAAAGAAAATTCGGAATATCTGGTGCAAATTCCAATGGTAGGTTTTACAGAAAGCTTTAATGTATCGGTTTCTGTAGCTTTAACTCTTCAAGCACTTAGAAATCGACTAGAAAATTCATCATTGAATTGGAAATTATCGCATGATGAACAACTTGATCTTCAAATAAAATGGTGTGAAAAATACATTAAAAACGGGAAAATTGTACGTCAGGATTTAGAAAAAAGAATATTAAATAACGAAATTTAAATTATTCTATAAAATCCAAATCTTTTCCATGTGTTTCTTCACTTGTAAATAAAGCTATTAAACAAAGTAAAAATACAATACCTCCAACTATAAAAGCTGAGTTTAAAACACTGACATTAATTGACTTAAAATAATTAAACAAAATCGTCATTAATATCACTGTTCCTCTTACAAAATTTGGTATAGTAGTAGTTGCTGTTGATCTTATATTCGTACCAAACTGTTCTGCAGATAAGGTAACAAACATTGCCCAATATCCTGTCCCAAATCCAAACCAAACACAAATAACATAATACATTGTTTTTGTATGGACATTCCCAGTTAATAACCAAATTACACTAATTGATGTGAAAAAGATCATCCAAAAAATAGCCCACCTTCTCGATTTCAACCAATGACTTAAAAAACCTGAAAATAAGTCGCCAAATGAAATACCAACATACCCCCACATAATCGCATCACCAGGAGTTATTCCATCAATTCCTAATGCTAAACCAAATTCATCCGCTTTCATAGCTAAAATACCTATACAAAACCATGTAGGAATGCCAATCGCAATACATTTTAGATATTTCAACATCCGTTTATAATTAGTGAAAAACAAAAAGAAATTACCCCTACTGACCTTACTTTGTTTAATGTGTGAAAATATTCCTGATTCCAAAACTCCAACTCTCAAAAACAATAAACAAACACCCATTCCTCCTCCTATAAAATAAGAAATTGACCAATTCTCACCAGTTCCTAAATAAGTTAAATTTGCGAAAACAGCTCCCGATAAACCAAATCCAGCTACAATCGAAGTGCCAATTGCTCTTAATTCTTTTGGTAAGATTTCTGCAACAAGTGTAATTCCTGCTCCAAGTTCACCTGCTAAACCAATTCCAGCAATAAATCTTAATGCAATATATGTTGTAGTTAATAATTCTTTATCTTTTGGTAAATAAGGCAATAATCCACAAGCTAAATTAGCTAATGAATAGATCAAAATAGATCCAAATAAAACAGCTAATCGACCTTTCTTATCACCTAAAACTCCCCACAAAATCCCGCCTAAAAGTAAGCCTCCCATTTGCCAATTCATGATTTGACCGCCAATTGTTTGTGTTTCCAATTCGGTAAATCCTAACTCAATCAAACTTTTAACTCGTACAATTCCAAATAAAACTAAATCATATACATCAACAAAATAACCAAGCGCGGCCACAACAACTGGTAATGAAAATAAAATCTTGTAAGAAATTTGTCTTTGAATCTGTTCCATTTTTCGAAATTATAAATTATAAGTTAATTTCATTCCTTTATTTAAATAATAAGTCAATTGATTTCTTAATTTTACTTTAAAAAAACTATGGATTTAAATTCAATTTTGAAAAACGAACAACTTAAAGGAATGTTGAAAAAGTATGGAATCAAAGAATCTCAAGTTAATTCTATTCTTTCCATGGCTGTTTCAACTTTGAAAAATAAATTTGAGAAAGAACCATCTAAAGTGTCTAGTCTACTTTCAGATAATCCAAATACAGATGAAGATAATAATTTGGCAAAGAAAATTGATGATGATTTTGTAAGTTCTATCACTAAAAAGCTTGGTTTACCTAACACCGTTACCGAACAAATTAAAGGAAAAGCAATGCCAGAAATACTTAAATCAGTGACTGGTAGTTTAACTGCTTCAGGTAAAAATAATCAAGATGGAATTATGAGTAGTTTAGGAGGTTTCCTTGATTCAATTGATGGTGATGGTAAGAAAAATAATGGTGGTGGTTTATTAAACAAACTATTCGGAATGTTTGGTAAAAAATAAAATACTATCGATTTAATGAATTCAAAAGAAAGTTCGACTGATGAAAATTTCATGAAACGCGCTATTCAATTAGCAAAATTGGGTGGTAGTTCCGTTTTTCCAAATCCTCTTGTTGGAGCTGTAATTGTATACAATAATCAAATAATTGGAGAAGGTTATCACCAACTTTTTGGTGAAGCTCATGCTGAAATAAATGCAATAAATTCAGTTGAAAATAAAGAATTGATTCCATTATCTACGATTTACGTGACTCTTGAACCTTGTGCACATTTCGGGAAAACTCCTCCTTGTGCAAATCGACTTGTTTTAGAAAAATTCAAACGAGTTGTAGTTGCATGTAAAGATCCTTTTTCTAAAGTCGCTGGTAAAGGTTTTGAAACTATCCAAAATGCTGGAATTGATTTAACGATTGGTGTTTGTGAAAATGAAGCAATCGATTTAAATAAACGTTTTTTCACTTTTCATCAAAAGAAAAGACCTTTTGTTATTCTAAAATGGGCCGAATCTATTGATGGATTTATTGATTTCGAACGAGTAGACGATTCTTCTCATGTTAATTGGATTTCTTCACCTTCAACGCAAGTTTTAACACATAAGTGGAGAACTCAAGAAGCTGCAATTTTAGTTGGGTGGAAAACTATACAAAATGACAATCCAAGTCTAACATCTAGAGCTTTTACAGGAAATAATCCTCTTCGAATTATTCTCGATCCTAACAATCGTTTGGAAGAAAATTTTACTGTTTTTACTGATAATGAACCAGTTTATATTTTAACGAAAGAAATAGAATTAACTAAAGGAAATAACCATTGGATAAAATTAAATGACTATTCAGTCAAATCAATTTTAAACTTCCTCTACTCGCTTAATATTTTATCTGTAATTATTGAAGGTGGTTCAACAACTCATCAATTGTTTATAAATGATAATTTATGGGACGAAGCAAGGATCATCATTGGAAATAAGCAATTTAAAAAAGGAACAAAAGCAGCTCAATTAAATAATAATTTTTTAGTTAATGAATTGGAAATTTCAACTGATATAATAAAGGAATATGTATGTTTGAATTAATCGCAACAATACTCTGTTCTAGTTCTTTGTTTTTTATTTTTCGCTATTTTGAAAAATTTAAAATTGATCTATTTCAAGCTGTCGTATTCAATTATTTTGTATGCTTTGTTTCCGGTTCTTTCGTTTTTGGATCGGTTCCTTCACTCTCAAAATTGATTGAAAGTGATTTGTTAATTTGGGTTTTAATCTCAGGAATCTTATTTATTTCTTTATTTGTTTTTTTAGGGATTAGCTCTCAAAAAAATGGAATGGGAATTACATCAGTGGCTGTTAAAATGTCACTTGCATTAAGTGCAATTAGTTTATTGATAATCAATAATGAATCGATTTCTATTTTTAAGATTTTAGGATTCTTATTAGCAATTACTGGAGTTTTTTTAATCGCATTTCAAAAAGATAAAAATAGTAACAAAGCCAATTATGGAATTTTACTCTATCTTTTTCTTGGAAGTGCAGGCTTAGATCTACTTTTAAACATCGTTCAAAATTATTTTCTTAAAAATTATCCAAGTTCACTTTTCACCGCTTTTGGTTTTTTATCAGCTGGTTTTATAGGTCTTATCGCATTGATATATTTGATTCTTACAAGGAAAACTAAATTTCAATTTAAGAATATTCTTGGTGGAATATGTTTGGGAGTTCCTAACTATTTTTCCATTTATTTCCTCGTAAAAAGCTATTCAAGTACGAATTTTTCTGATTCTACAATTCTCGCAATTATGAATATTGGTGTGGTTGCACTTTCAGCTATTTTTGGGATTATATTCTTTAAAGAATCCACAAAAATTAGAAAAATAATAGGTTTATTTGCTGTTGTCGTGGCAATTTTATGTTTAACACTTTGAAAAAATGAAATTATATACAATTGAAACTGGAACGTTTAAACTAGATGGTGGAGCAATGTTTGGAGTTGTACCAAAACAATTGTGGCAAAAAACAAATCCAGCTGACGAAAACAATTTATGTACTTGGTCGATGCGTTGTCTTTTAATCGAAAACGAAGGAAAATTGATCTTAATCGATACTGGAATTGGTGATAAACAAAGTGAGAAATTCTTTTCTCATTATCATTTAGCCGACACGAAAACACTTGAGCAAAGTCTAAATTCAAAAGGTTTTGGTTTGGATCAAATCACGGATGTCTTTTTATCACATTTACATTTCGACCATTGTGGAGGAGCTGTAAAATGGAATAACGATCTTTCGAAATTGGATCTCGTCTTCAAAAATGCTAATTATTGGAGTACTGAAAATCATTGGAAATGGGCAACTGAACCAAATCCTCGTGAGAAAGCTTCCTTTCTAACTGAAAATATTTTACCAATTCAAGAATCTGGTCAATTGAAATTTGTTGAACGTAACTCTGATTTCACCAAAAATGTATTCCCAAATATGGATGTGTTATTTGTTGACGGTCATACTGAAAGCATGATGATTCCTCATATACATTACAAAGGTAAAACCCTTGTTTTCATGGCGGATTTACTCCCGAGTGCTGGACACATTCCTCTTCCTTATGTTATGGGATACGATACGCGCCCACTTTTAACCATGTCCGAAAAAGAAAAATTTCTTAATCTAGCAGCTGAAAACGAATGGATTTTATTTTTAGAACATGATTCTGTCAATGAAGTTTGCATGGTTGAAAAGACCGAAAAAGGTGTTCGATTAAAACATACTGATACTTTTTCAGGTATTTTTGGTTAATTTATGTATATTCGAAATGTAATTTGAACTAAATGAACAATTATTTACTACAACTTTTGAAAGAAGTAAACATGTTGATTATTCCAGGTTTAGGAGCAATCAATATTGTTAACAAATCTACTGGCGAATTCATGTTTATGAATTACATGAAACACGACGATGGTACCTTAGCGAAACACATTGCTGAAAAAGAAGGTTGGGAAATAAATGATGCAAAAAATTTAATTGCAAAGTTTGTTCGTGAAGTGAATGCACAATTAGACAAAGGTGAAACGTATGATATGTTTCAATTTGGATCTTTCAAAAAAGTAAATGGTGACGTTGAGTTTGAACAATGGAATGCTGCAAGTGATACTAACTCAAGTTTAGAACCTGAAATTGAATCTAAAACGGAAGAATTAAAGGAAGAAATTATTGCAGAAACTCCTGAAAAAACTGAAATTCCTGATATCCCACTAATCATTGAAGAACCGATTGTAGAAAAAACAATTGAATCACTTTCAGAATCTACTACAAATGAAGAAACTCCTTCAATTGAAGAAGTAATCACACCAAATGAAGTTGCTGAATTACAGCCAGTTGAAACATCAGAACCTGAACCTGTAATTCAATCAATTCGATCAACAAATCTCGATGAACTTTTAGCAAAAAATGAAGTTGAAGAATCAAGTATTGAAAACATCGATGAACCAAAAGTTGAAAAGAAAATTGAACTGAATGTTATTGATAAATCAATTGAAAGCACACCTGAACAAATCATTGAACCAACTATTGAAAAGGAAATTCCTAAAGAAAAAATAGAAAAAGTTATTTCTGAACCGGAAGTTAAAATAGTAGAGCCTGTAAAACCTGTTCAAGCGAAAGAAACCCTTCAACAAACTAAGGATAAAAAAAAGGCAGAAAAAGAAATCAAAGCCACTACTCCAGTTAAAGTAAAGAAAAAAACTAAACCATATGTTTACATTCTTTGGGGATTTGTTGTACTAATACTTGGAGCTTCAACTTTTGTAGCAGTTAAATTTGATTCTTTGAAAAAAGATTTTCCATTTTTAGCTGAATGGGCTGGTGATAAAACAACTGAAGATGTTGGTCCTACAAAAATAGATGAAGACATTAATTCAAATGGAAACGATGCAAGTGAGTCAGAAGAACCAACTCAAGAAGTTGAAATTCCTGAAGAAACTGTTCAAGAAGAAGTTCCAGTTGAAGAAGAAAAAGTGGAAGAAGTAAAAATTGAAAAGCCTGTAAAATCTGTTTCTAAACCGAAAAAAGAAACAAGTAAACCAGCGAAAACAACTTCAACTCCAAAACCGAAACGAAACTATTCGTCAAGTTCAAGTGCATCTTCAATTGATTCATCTTTACCATTCCATATTATTGCAGGATCATTTGGTTCGAAAGAAAATGCAAATAGATTAGCGAACAAACTAAAAGCAAATGGATTCACATCCGCTGCGATAGAAGACCGAGGTGGATCATTCCGTGTTAGTGCGAAAGGATTTTCTTCGAAAGATGCAGCATTATCAGAATTATCTAGTGTTCAATCGATTGCACCAGGTTCATGGC
>JBKDZA010000246.1:0-3301 GCA_046308455.1 Fluviicola sp. | reverse complement strand
CAATTTGGCTGAGCTAGTACAGTATTGCCTAAAAGTTATCTTCTCAAAAATTTTAAACTTTCGACAAAAAATATTTTTTAGCTACAAATTTTCAAATCTAAGTCAAATTTGAGTCTGACTTTTTCAGCAGACCCTAAGTAGACACTTATACTACAATGTCTATTTCCCGAATTTGGATTTCTGCAAAGTGGACACTTATCCTACAAAGTCCCTTGAAAATGTAAAATTGAAAATTGAAAAAGGGTTTTTCACAAAGCATTTGAGTTCCGATAAACTTCTATTTGACTATTTTACTAAGTGGACACTTATACTACAATGTCTATTTCCCGAATTTGGAATTCTGCAAAGTGGTCACTTATCCTACAAAGTCCCTTTTTGGCAATTAGGGGAAATTACCTAATCGTAGGTAAAAAGGCCTAATTACAACTTATCAAAAAACACTTAAGTTAAATCAATCTTAACCTAATACCAAAAGTTAAAATAAACTCATTCTGATATTGTAAATTTCCATCGTATGTATACACTATAAAATTTGGTGCAATTTGAAAAAAATTACTCCATCTACTTATAAATTTTCTTCTTTTATTCCATGGTGTAAATGATACCTCAAATGGAATTACAATGTTAAAAGTTTGCAAAACTGGAAAATTAGTTTTTTGTTCAAATTCAAATTTTTCCACTTCTGGCTGATCTATACTTGGATAATTTGCTATAAAAATGTTCTCTTTATAAATAAATCTATTTATTAATGAAAAACTATAAGCTAAATTTAATCCTAAACCAATTTGCCATTTTGGATTTATGTCCAAATAAGTCATCCAACTAAATCCAATTTGAAAAGAAGAGCTTTCATAATTCCATGATTTTCTAATTATACTATCATAATTTAAAAATGTTTGCTGCCCAGTTTGACTAGAAGTCATTGTATCATAAGGAATTTTAACTGTTTTATAATATTCCTTTAATCCATAACCGCCAGGGTGAAAACCAAAAAGAAAACCAATACGATTGCTCAATTTATCATTTTTAATACTATCGAATTTAATTTCTCTATCAATTTGAAATGTGAAAAATCCTATATTAAAATCTTGATTGTCTTGCTCTCGAGTAAATCCCAAAGAATCATGTGGATTCTTATATACTGGCATGTACTTCTCCCAGATTTGATCAGTGAAAAACAACTTTTCTTTAGCACCATATTTTGCATGAAGACTCAAAAAAACTTTTGGCTTTCCCAAACTATCTAGTTGAGCAAATAATTGACTTTGAATCACAAAAAACAGTAAACAGAAAAATGATTTAAACAACATATTTGGATGATTTTCATTAAAGTTTTTAATACTTTTCAAGTCAAATATACACTGTTTGCTTTTAAAGAAAAAAGAAAATGAACATTCAATACAATTTAATCATTCAAACTACTTTATCAAATCTAGGTTAAATATGTTACGAATAAATCGCAATTTGTATGTTGAATTAAAAAACTTGTCTAAATCCAATTCCATATCCAATTACTCCATTAAATGATTGTGTTTTTTCAACAAATGTCCAATTCAAACTCGGTGCTACATTTAATGTAATAGCAGAGTTTTCAAAAATTCCACCTGTTTTCTTTTGGATTCGAAATGCAATTTCAAGAGGGAAATTGAATAAAACTGATTGTAAAAACGGACCCTCAAACACTGTAGAACTATAATCTGATTGTGTATTCATTTCAGGTAATGAATTCTCTAAATAGCTACTTTCTCCTACATTATAAATTATTCTATTATCATAAGAAAATCCATATGCTAATTCAAAACCTAAACCAAAACTAATTCTTCTATTCAAATTTGTCCTATTCATCGACTTTAAACCAAAAAAAGCTGAATTTGAGAAATAAGAGGCACTCCTGAATTCTGATTTATTCTCGAACACATAAAAATTTTGACCTGTCTGAGAAGAAGTTAGTGTATCTATTATTTCACGTGTATTTTTATAGAAATTTAACCCAGAATGATTTTGAGATCCAATTCCCATAACAATACCTAATGTTGAAGTTATATTTTTCTGATTTAAAAATGAGACTTTTAATTCTTTTTCAACAGAAAGTTTAACTATAGAATTGATAAAAATCCCATAGTTTGAACTGTTACTTCTATCAAAACCTAAACTATCTGATGGTTCAGAAAAACCTGGAACTTTACTGTACCAATATTCATCCGGCATTGAAAAATAATTTGCGCCTGAAAAACCATATTCACCATGTACAATCAACTTCCGATTAGCTAAATTTTCTTGAGCAAAACAACTTACACTTAAACTGATAAAAAAAGCAAAACTTAAAGTCTTCATATTTGTAAAATTTTACAAGTTCGAACGGGATTTTAAAACAAAAATTGTTTTCTATGAAAAGTTTTACAAAAACCCCTTGCCATTCCAAAATGATTCATGTAAATTTGGACTCAATTTAAAAACGAAAATTAATCTCATATGAGCGTTCTTGTAAATAAAGACTCGAAAGTAATTGTTCAAGGTTTCACTGGAAGTGAAGGTACATTCCATGCAGGACAAATGATTGAATACGGAACAAACGTAGTTGGTGGTGTTACTCCAGGTAAAGGTGGTTCTACTCATTTAGATCGTCCAGTTTTCAATTCAGTTGCAGACGCAGTAGCTAAAACAGGAGCTGATGTTTCCATTATTTTCGTTCCACCAGCATTCGCTGCTGATGCGATTATGGAAGCTGCTCAAGCTGGTATCAAAGTAATCGTTTGTATTACTGAAGGAATTCCAGTTAATGATATGGTGAAAGTAAAAGAATACATCAAAGGATTTAATTGCCGTTTAATCGGACCAAACTGTCCTGGTGTAATCACTGCTGGAGAAGCGAAAGTGGGTATTATGCCTGGTTTCGTGTGCCCACGAGGAATACTCGGTATCGTTGCACAAGCTGGTACGTTAACATACGAAGCTGCAGATCAAGTTGCTAAAGCTGGAATGGGAATCACTACAGCAATCGGAATCGGTGGAGATCCAATCATTGGTACAACAACTCGTGAAGCTGTTGAATTATTAATGAATGACCCTGAAACTGAAGGTATCGTAATGATTGGTGAGATTGGTGGTAGCTTAGAAGCAATCGCTGCTCGTTGGATCAAAGAACACGGAACTAAACCAGTTGTAGGATTCATCGCAGGTGAAACTGCTCCAAAAGGAAGAACAATGGGGCATGCTGGAGCAATTGTTGGAGGTTCTGATGATACTGCCGAAGCTAAAAAACGCATCATGAGAGAATGTGGAATTCACGTAGTAGATTCTC
>JBKDZA010000245.1:0-5608 GCA_046308455.1 Fluviicola sp. | reverse complement strand
CAATCTTACAGGTGAACTTTCAAGCGAATTCCCTGATAATTGTTCAGAAATAAGTGAACTTCCAACTAAAAATTCATCATCAAAAACTTTCGAAACTCCTCCAAACAAGCGTTTTGTTTTCCATTGCGTTTCCGCAGAAAGTGTACGTGCATGAAACTGATTGTGCAAATATCCCAAGGAATTCAAATAACTCGAATCGACATAATTCAATGTTTCGTTTTGGTAATTGATTTGGTTAAATGCAGACCATCTTTTCGTCCCTTTAAATTGATGACGTAGAGCAGTAATGAACGTGTTTGATTTTAGAAATTGCTCATTTGCTGATGAATAAAAAACAATAGAGCCGGGCAAACCTTTATCAGAAAAGGAATTTAATACATACAATTGAATAAAATTCTTTTTCGACAGTTGATAATCATTAGTGAAAATAAGAGAATAATCCCTTAATTGAGCATTTTGCCGTTTTTCGTGAATGGTGTGTGAGCCATTAATGTATGTAAAAGGATAATTTCCTTTGTATGTTCTTCCTCTCATACTAAAAGTAAAACCCAGCTTTTTTCTATTGTCCTTGATTAAAAGTGACGGTTCTATTAGTGAATAGCTCCCGCCTAAAAGTGAAACAGACTGATGAGCGCATTTCACCGTATCGTAAAAATTTTGTTTACTTGAAACGAGTAAAGTCGAAGCTGACATTTTAGCGGCAACTGGAATTGCTAAACTTGTTCCTCCAGCATAAACTAAATCAATGTTTTGAATAAATGTTGCGGGTAAATTACCTAAATCTATTTGTCCCGAAAGTGCATTCGACAACCCCAATTGATCGTACACAATTGCAGTATGTGCAGCTCCAAGACTTCTAAATTGAACTGTTTTCAACCCTCCAATATCTCCATAATTTCGAACTTGAATTCCAGGAAATACAGCAACCAATTGTCCCAAATCACTTGCCAACTTTCGATCGATTCGCTTCGAATTCAAACTGATCAATGAAGCATTTTTTAATTCTGAATGATTCGCTTCAATAATAACTTCAGGCAATTCGTTTCCTGTCGACTGTGAAAAAACAACAATCGATTGAACGAAAAGTAAAGTAAACAAAAGGAACTTCATCAATTTAATGCTTCGTTAAAAAGCAGAATATTAAAGTTTCATTAATCTTGTACGACCTATTTTTCCTGTACTATTCAATTCAATTAAATAGCTTCCAGAATTCAAACTTTCAATTGAAATTTGTTCGTTTTCTTGAACAGTTTTAGTTAAAACTACAGATCCATCTACAGCATAAATTGACACGTGACCTGCTTGTTTCAATGAAATGAAATTCGTAGCTGGATTTGGGAAAACTGAGAAATTGATTTCATTTTCAGCAATTTCAGCACCCGATAATACTAATTGATCCATCGCAAAATACAAAGGAGTATTGATTCCAAAATTACCAACATCAGAAGATTCCAATTCAAAAGCCAAATATTGAATTTCACCTAAAGTGGATAAATCAACTCCTTGCCAAGATGTTAGCATATAATCTAATGAATCTGCTCCACGGTAATCTGCCAAGTAAAATACAATTGTGTCTGTTACAATTGAATCCGCATCTCGACCAATTAAATTGATTCGAAAGAAATCTTCTCCATTTGTTCCATCTGGTTGTCCGTTTGCATCGTTTGGAGAACCAAATTGTTTTGCAAAAAGATCTCCGTTCAACATGGAAAGCGCTGGATAAGTCATATTCGTTAATTGAATACTTGTTACCACTTTTTCAGAACCAAAATCAATAAACGATGATTGTCTTCCGATTGCGAAGTTATCACTCATATAACCAGAAGCGGCATAACAACTCATGTCATTTGTATATCCTGCTATTGACACATTTGTTTTATTGGAATATCCCCAACCATCAGCCCAATAACCAAATCCTGTGTCGTAGCCATTAATAAAAACTTGACCGTTAGAAGTGAACGAACCAGAACCATCAGAACCATTCCAACCAGTTTCTGGAGCTAGTGTTAAATCATCAAATGTAATTGTTTGTGCATTCGTTGTTACGGAAACGAATAACCCGATTGTTAGTACAATTTTTTTCATTGCTTTTAATTTTTAAAACATTAATAAATAGCAAATGAAAAATCAGAAAAGAGAAACTTAAGTTTGAACGCGTCTAGAATTGCTCAAACACAAGTGAATCTGACTTTAATCTGAAGTCTTCATTCATTGCTTTGGGCAGGTATTCTGACTCTCATCCGCTTGTCTCGCCTTCCCATTGAACGAATTCAACAGTGACATTTTTGAGACAGCGTTAGTAATGATTACAGCTGCAGATACAGTTTTGGGGTTTCACCAAATTCCCTTTTGATTCCTTGTTATTGGAAACCTAAAGCGCGACAAAAGTAAATAAAATATCGATGTAGTTAACAGGAATTCTTCAACTCTGTTAATAAAAATCATTCATTGCGATTCATAGTTGAAAAAAAAGTTTATTTTTGCACCGCTTAATAATATACAAACAATGGCAAACGAATTCAATTTTTCGAACTTAAAACAACAATTTAAAGAAAACAAACAAGTTAAAACTGCAACATTAATCGTTGGTGGTTTACTAGTTGTTATCTTAGGTTATATCATGTACCGTGTATTTGTTTACGGTCCTAAAAATGAAAAAGCTTCTGACTCTTATTACGAAGGATACAACTTGGCTGAGAAAGATTCAACGGATGCAGCAATTACTTCTTTGGAATCTACTATTCGTAAATACGATGGTGCTGAAAACATTGAACCTGCTAAATTTAAATTAGCTAGTTTGTATATGAAAAAAGGATCTTTCAAAAAAGCATACGACTTATTAGATGATACTGATTTAGATGATACTTATGGTCCTGCTTTAATTTTAGGATTAAAAGGTGATTGTCAATCTGAAATGGGAAAATATGCTGATGCTTTAGACTTATATGAAGAAGCAGCTGATGTTGATGACAACGAAATGACAACTCCAATGTACTTATTCAAAGCAGGTTTAGTTGCTGAAGAATTGAAACAATTGGACAAAGCAGCAGAATTGTACGAACGTATTCGTGACAACTTTAGCAATTTCGCAAGTCAAAAAGCAATAGATAAATACATTGCTCGTGTTACAAATAAAACTGAATAATTCGTGGCTACAAGCTTAAAAAACTTATCGTCTTACGATAAACATAAACTTCCAAACGGTGCCGATTTCAATATCGGCATTGTTGTTTCTGAATGGAACGATCACATCACAAGTAAACTGTATGAAGGTGCTTTACAAACACTTTTGGAAAATGGTGTGAAAGAAGAAAATATTACTATCCAAAATGTTCCAGGTGCATTTGAACTTCCTCTAGGAGCTCAATTACTTGCTGAAACAGATGAATTCGATGGAATCATCGCTATTGGTGTTGTTATCCAAGGTGAAACACGTCACTTTGATTTCGTTTGCTCAGGAACAACTCAAGGAATCATGGATGTAATGTTGAATTACAACCTTCCTGTTGCATTTTGTTTATTGACTGATAACACAGAACAACAATCTCTTGATCGTGCGGGAGGAATACACGGAAACAAAGGCGTTGAAGCTGCTGTAACGGTGTTAAAAATGATTGCTCTTAAAAAGTAAAAAACATAACTTTCAATTCGTACTACTATGACATTGATTAAATCGATTTCAGGAATTCGTGGGACAATTGGTGGAAAACCTTCAGAAGGATTGACTCCAATTGATGCGGTTCAATTTGCTGCGGCTTACGGTACGTGGCTACAAAATCAAAACTCAGATAAAAAATTAACAGTTGTTATTGGTCGTGACGCACGTTTATCTGGTGAGATGATTTCAACTTTAGTTACGCAAACAATTGTTGGATTAGGAATCAATGTGATTGATTTGGGCTTATCCACTACTCCAACGGTTGAAGTTGCAGTCACGTATCACAAAGCGGATGGTGGAATTATTTTAACTGCTTCACACAATCCAAAACAATGGAACGCACTGAAATTGTTGAATGCTAAAGGTGAATTCATTTCTGGAAAAGAGGGTGAAAACTTAATGGCAATCGCTGAAAAAGGTGTTTTTGAATTTGCTGAAGTCGACGATTTAGGAAAAGTTACGAAAGACGAAGAAGCAATTACACGACACATTCAATCGATTTTAGATTTAAGCGATGTGGATGTAGATGCAATCAAAAATGCGAATTTCAAAGTGGTTGTTGATGCGGTAAATTCCACAGGAGGAATCGCTGTTCCACAATTATTGAAAGCATTAGGAGTTGAAAACACAATAGAATTGTACTGTGAACCGACAGGACATTTTCCACATAATCCAGAACCACTAGCAGAACATTTAACAGAACTTTCAGCACGTGTTGTTTCTGAAAAAGCACATTTAGGTATCACTGTTGATCCAGACGTTGATCGTTTGGCTTTGGTGAACGAAGATGGAACTATGTTTGGCGAAGAATATACCTTAGTTGCTGTTGCTGAATACATTTTGAGTTTACGCAAAGGTGCTACTGTTTCCAATTTAAGTTCTACACGTGCATTGCGCGACATTACTGAAGAAGTTGGACAAAACTATTTCGCTTCAGCGGTTGGTGAAGTGAATGTGGTGGAGAAAATGAAAGCTGTTAACGCTGTAATTGGTGGTGAAGGAAATGGTGGAATCATCTATCCTGATTTACATTACGGGCGCGACTCTTTGGTTGGAATTGCTTTATTCTTAACTCATTTGGCGAAGAAAAAAATAGCGATGACAGCTTTACGTGCTTCGTACCCGAATTATGAAATGGCGAAAAAGAAAATTGATCTTCAGTCTGGAATTGATGTGGACGGAATTTTAGTGAAAATGGCTGAAAACTACAAAAACGAAGAAGTCGACACGGTTGATGGAGTGAAAATTTACATCGGAAAAGAATGGGTCCATTTGCGAAAAAGTAATACCGAACCAATTATTCGTGTGTATACTGAAAGTAAAGATGCACAAGCAGCATCAGATTTAGCAGATAAAATAATTTCAGAAATAAGATCACTGATATAAACTTAAATGGGGCTGTCTCAAAAGCTTCAACTCGTCGTTATTCTTATCAAAAAAAGGCTCATTTACATTTGTAAACTCACCATTTTTGGCTTTCGAATGCCTAGATTTGAAACTTTTGAACTCAGCCTCATACTAACTTTAGGGTGAAATAAACTTTTGTGATAGTCTCATTTTTTTATGACCCATTGAACGAAATCCTTCTTTAGTGGTATACCTTTTAAAATTACAAGCAATGAATAAAATAATGAGTTTATGCCTACTGTTAATCGTAAGTTACAGTTCTTGGGCAATCGAGAAAGAACCAATCAAATCAACAATTTCTGAAGTAACAGTTTACACCTCAGGTGCGCAAGTTACACGTAAAGCAAACTTTAATGTGAAACCTGGAGTTACCCAATTAATCATCGAAGGAGTTTCTCCGTTTTTAGATCAACGAAGCTTACAACCTCAGTTCGATTATAAATTCTTATCAGATCGCCTATAAATGCTCAGATTTGAGACGAAAGCATGATGGATTGGCGGGCCAATTCGAATGTTTTTAACGAAAAAGATGAGATTTTATAG
>JBKDZA010000244.1:0-12461 GCA_046308455.1 Fluviicola sp. | reverse complement strand
TGATTAGTACTCACATATTTTGGACGAGATGCACGGTTTTTTGATGCTTTTTTCATTTTTCCTTGCACTTGATCCTGCAAAATTAACTGTTAACTCAATAAAATCAAAGAGTTATACTTTTTCAGCAGACCCTAAATAAACTCATTGTTTTTATATCAATAGATTATAGAATTAGTCATTTTATAAAAGAGTCATTTTAATAATAAAACCCATTTAAAATTTTCAATTGATAATTGATAATTACCTCAAAACAGCAACTGTCCCCCTGAAACTATACTCCTGATTGTTGCCGTCTTTGATTTTTAAAACGTAGCAGAACAAATCATTGGTAACGAGTTTACCCGAAGCGTCGTGTTCGCCATTCCAACCTTGATTTGGATCTGTGGTTTGAAAGACAACTTGACCCCAACGGTCGACAATTGAAAATTCATAGTTGTTTACATCGTAAAAAGTCACAACTGGTTTGAATAAATCGTTGATTCCATCTGTGCCTGGTGTAAATGAATTCGGAATGTAAACGATTGGTTCGATAATTCCACAAGCGATATTCGAGAAACTACGCTCTGCAAATCCTAATGCATTCTGAGATTCATTTCCGACAACTAAATAACATACATTTCCAGAAAAATCACCCAATGGCTCTAAATCATCTTGGAAATAACGATTCGAAAGTGTTGTTAAACCAATTGGACTTGAATAGAAATTTCCATCGATGGAACGGTACACTTCATAATTCATCACTCCACCCATGAAATCAGCATATGCCGACCAAGTCAATGTATTTGTCAACTCCAATTGATTGGTTTCAACTTTCAGTAAAATCGTTCGTGCAACATTTGAAATCCCTCCGATTCCATCACAACTATCGATAACAACAACTCTATATGAATAGGATAAATTCTGAACATCCACATCCGAATCTGTATAAGAAATTACTCCTGTTGAAATCGATAATTCAGCTATTTCCTCAAATTGATCCGTTATGGGATTAAACTTTTGTAATCGCAATCCTTTGATATTCGAACCAGCTGAAATCTGATAACGCAAATCAATTTGATTTTGATTGACTGTCGCAACTTGAAGGTAATTGACTGTTGGACCAGAAGGCGCAACAATTGTCTTTGTAAATTTGTTTGAAAAGGAATAATTCCCATCCACATTCATCGCTTGTACAACAATTTCATATGTTTGGCCTGTAGTCAAAGAAACGGACATACTTGTACTTGTTGTCGTTCCAAAATTTACCCAAGCTCCACCACTCGTATTACGTATGAAAACAATATAATTTTGTAATCCCGCTCCCCAACCAACATAAGGTGTCCATGAAACATTCAATGTTGAATTACATGCATTTGAAGTTGCAGTAACAAACATCGTTGTATTCAAATTCCCTTTCGCTGATGTTTGATGTGTGGGAGGAATTGTTGCTGTGAAACATGAATCAAATGCTGCAACTGAATAAGTTAATGGTCCTGTGATTGATCCAAAATTATAACTGTAATTCGTAGTTCCAATTCCATAAACGGTATCTATTTCAACGATGAAGCCATTCGCATCTTCCCAGTAAATGACATACCCTTTTGTGTCTGATTGGTCATTTTGACTCCAATTTAAAACCACATTTCCAGTTATAGTGTCAATCGAAGCGGAATAAATGATTGGTATTGAAGGCGTAATCATGTCTTCAAAATTATCTCCTGCAATGTTTGAATTCCACGCGCATGCTCCATCTGGATAACTCACGCGATAATTCAAAAACACCGAGCAAATTCGAATGGTATCTTTGAAATTCGTTTGTCCATAAGGCAATGTTGCAATTTGAGTCCAAGTTCCTGTTGGATATTCACGTTCAACAATACAATTCGTCATTCCAGGAAGAGCAGTTGGTGAAGGTAAATTCCACGACAACAATGCTGTTCCATTCGCAGGATTAAAAACTGTTAAGTAAACATTTTTCAGAGTATCACTAGTCTTCACAATTCCACAACCTGATTCAACACCAACAAAATAAGAGAAATCATTACCAGGATTAGGATCAATCGCATTTGACGTAGCTAGATTTGTCGTTGCAAGTAAACCGTTTTGAACCGTATTGAATTCATATTCTACAAAGGCTCCAGATGCATTATTGACATCCGTCCAATCAACTAAAACATCGCCATTTGTTGCTGTTGAAATACATTCAATAGTTGGTCCTTGAATCACACCCGGATTAACAACTGTTATATTTACAGAACGATACGTAATCTTTGGGATTTGACAGTAATTGTCTTGAAAACGAAATACATACGTAAAATCTTTTTGAGCAACTGGATTTCCAAGTGCATCAAGCAAATGGTCACAATCAGTTAGCCAAGAAAAATCAACACTAGCTCCTTGAATTCCAGAGATTATCGGCGCTTGACTTAAAGTTGCACATGGAGCAATATCACATCCTGTATTACTTGTGAAATTCGTTCCGAAAAGCGGTCCTGAAACAGTTAAGAAATTCGTTTGTGGAGTTCCGTCTTGTAATAATTCTAGATCTGAAGATTGAATCGTGAAATTCACTAAAGAGCCTGCGTTAACTGTTGTGTTGAATACACTTCCTGGAAAAGGTCCATTTACAACTGGCGCATTATTTCCGGGTCCACAATTGACAACTGTAACTTGCATTTCACGCATAATTTCAGCAATCAGAACTCCATTTCTATAACTTTCTACAACTAATTTTATCACAAATCCACCAGAAGTATTGGAAAGAAAAGTCAAATGCCCTGTCGTATTATTTAACTGTGTAGCTTGGTTTGCAGCATTGAAAGTCGCATCAGGAGTTGGATTCAAAAATGAAAACCCTGGATCATAATTCAAAATTGCAGGAACTGTTGGAGGATTGTAGACTTGCATTGGAAAATTATTCAAAGGTTGACCAAAACTGATCACCAATGAATCCCCGTCGTCGTCCACATGATTCATATTGTATGAATATGTTTCTCCCGCACAAACTGTCAAATAAGGATCTTGAAGAAAATAAGGTGAATTATCAGAACATTGTCCAGCAACTTGATTTGGTGCTGCAAACATTTTCGCAGTAATTGTAACACCGAATGTTGAAGGATTTGTAAGGTTTGTAATATTTGCGCTACGTGAAAAATTTTCATACGTAAACACCCAACCTGTTCCAGCTGGTGGAACTCCAGTCAAAACAATTGGAGCAGATTCATAAACAATTTTCTCGGTTGCTCCTACTCCATTTCCACCAAAAGGTCCCGCACCACAATCCAATTGGGGAGGTGAACCAGCTACTGGTGTACATGAGGGTGAAATCTCCGTTCTACTTACGAAATTTAATGTGATTTGAGTAATTGTAGGATGGTACCAAACTTTTAAATCTTCTGTCAATGGATTGACATCTGCACCATTACAATCTCGGTAAAACGTTAAACGAAACACTGTTCCTGCCCCGTTACAATGCCATGTAATTTCACCACCTGCAACATGTGTAGCAAATGCCTGATGAAAAAACATCACAGAAAACAATATGGCAAACAGTCTTTTCATTCTATTTTAACGCAAAAACGTTTAGTTTAGTGTAAAACGAATCCAAATTCATTTAGTTGCTTATCCAGCAGTTACAATTATGAAATCTTCCCATTTTAAATATTTTTGAGCCAAAGCTTTTAAATCATCGGAAGTCACATGAGAAATCGCATCTAATAAATGATCGTAGTACGAATAATCCAAACCGTAGAAATATGCCGACATATATAAATCCAACATTGCGTATGGTCCATCTGCAGATTTCAACGATTGACCTAATAAGTAATTTCTAACTAAGTTTAACTCATCATCTGGAATCAACTCATTTTGAAGACGTTTGATTTCAAATTCAACTTCATTGATTGTAGCTTCTGCAACTTCTGTTCCAACTTCTGTAGCAATCGTAAAGAATCCAAATTCGCGGTACTCAACATTTAAAGCCCCAATTCCATAGGTGTAACCTTTGTCTTCACGGATATTTGCCATTAAACGCGAACCAAAATAATCTCCTAAAACAGTAATTAATATTTGCAATTTCGCATAATCTGGATGCAAGCGATTGACAAAAGGAATTGCCAAACGAACCGAAGTTTGAAGTGCGTTCTCTTTTTTAATATGGATTCTTTTTGGACCATTTTCAACTGAATAGTCTAAATTCTTCTGAAAAGAAGGCTTTTCTTCAACTGTCCAAGATCCAAACAAATCAATAATTGCATCTATATCATCTTGTTCAACATTTCCAACAACCGAAATTGAGCGCAATCCTTGTAAATAATGCTGATTTAAGAAGCGTTTGTATCTTAAAATATCTGCTTTTTCATAATATTCAGATTCTGAAATGAAAGCATATTCAGGAATATTTTGAAACAATTCTTTACGAACTGCTCTACGAGAAATCATGCTCACTTTTTCTTTGTTCACTCGAACTGTACTCGCCAATTGTTGCAAGGTCTCTTCCACTTCACTTTCTACAAAAGCTAGATTTTGAATTGCGTCTTTAATAATTTTAGCTATTGAAAACAGGTTTTCTCGCAACGCATAAATCGTTACACTTGCACCTTCATCACTAACAGAGGAAGAGAAATATCCACCTAAAGCATCAATACTTTTATGAATTTGAACTGCTGATTTAACTTTTGTTCCAGAGAACAATAAACTTTGAACAATTTGAGGAATACCCTCACCTTCTCTGATTAAACCTGCATCAAAATTTAATTCCAAACGCGATGTTTCGTTTTGAACCTCTTTCATCCAAAACAATTTCATATGAGCTGAAACGTCAAAAACTAATGGTTTAACCCATTGAATTCGTTCGATATTAACCAATTCTGGTTGAATTTTACGATCTATCATTTTACTTGAGGAATTACGTGTAAAACAGAACAATTTTCTTGAATTAATAGCTTTTTCGCCATTTCTTTTAAATGCACCGAATTGATTTTTTGATATATTTCATTTTCTTCATTGATACCATTTGCATCTCCCATCAATTCGAACAAACACAAATTCATTGCGCGGTTTAAAAGTGACTGATCTTCAAATTCTTTTGCTGTGCGAATTTTCAGTTTTAATTGTTGCGTTTCTTCTTCACTGATTCCTTCACTACAATAATCCGCTAAACATTTCCAAAGAGCCTCTTCAAATTGTTTATTGCTTACATTCGGCAACAACTTAGCACTAATAATGAACAATCCTTCATCCATCGAACCTAAAACATAGGCGTTAATTGAAGAAACCAATTGTTGCTCTTTCATTAATTTCACAGATAAAACAGACGATTTGTCTCTTCCAATTGCATCTGAAATTAAATCCACTATGTAATATTCAACTGATTTACGAGCTGGCATTTTAAACGCAAAATAACTCATTGCATCTGGAACAGCGCGTTCAATTGTTTTCGAACGGTATTCTTTTTGTGTTGGTTCTAAAGGTAAAATACGCTCAGGTTTAATTCCACTTGGAATATCACCGTACCATTTTTCAACCAAACGTTTGGTTTCTTCCAGAGAAATATTTCCAGCTACACACAAAATTGCGTTCGAAGGATTGTAGTACTTTTTGAAAAATGCTTTCACATCTTCCATTGTTGCATCTTGAATGTGCTCGATGTTTTTTCCAATTGTCGCCCATTTGTAGGGATGTTCTCTGTATGCCAACGGACGCAATTCCAACCAAACATCTCCGTAAGGTTGATTCAAGTATCGTTGTTTAAATTCTTCAATCACAACACTTCGTTGAACTTCCAAACTTTTTTCAGTAAAAGCTAATGACAACATACGATCACTTTCCAACCACAATGCCGTTTCGATATTTGAAACTGGAAGCACATCATAATAATTCGTAATGTCATTACTTGTAAAAGCGTTGTTTTCGCCACCAGCATTTTGTAATGGAGTGTCAAATTCTGGAATGTTGATTGAACCTCCAAACATCAAATGTTCGAATAAATGCGCAAAACCTGTTTTTTCTTCAGATTCATCACGTGCCCCCACATCATACAAGGTATTCACAACAGCCATCGGTGTAGTTGCATCAAAATGATGAATTACATGAAGTCCATTTTCTAGTTTAAATCGATTGAATTGTATCATTAAAACAAGTATTTTTCGTTAGTACGTTCTTCAAGCGCCAACTTGAATTCCGCAATTATTTCTTTTACGATTTCTCCAGCGGGTTTGATTTCATTGATTAGTCCTGCAACTTGACCAATCTCTAATTCTCCTTCGATCAAATCACCTTCGAACATTCCTTTTTTTGCACGTCCACGTCCTAAAAGTTCTGTTAAACTCTCAACACTTGCGCAGTTTTCATAGGCTTGTTCTACTTTTTTGTAGAATTCATTTTTAATCAATCGAACTGGAGTCAATTCTTTTAAGGTCAACATCGTATCCCCTTCATTGGAATTCACAACTACATCTTTAAAATTTTGATGAGCTGAAGATTCTGGACTTGCGACAAACCGTGAACCTATTTGAACAGCATCTGCACCCAAAGTCATAGCTGCCAACATTCCACGACCTGTTCCAATTCCTCCTGCTGCAATCAATGGAATCGAAATTGCATCACGAACCATTGGAATTAAGCAAAAAGTTGTTGTTTCATCACGACCATTGTGTCCACCAGCTTCAAATCCTTCTGCAACAATTGCATCCACTCCAGCTTCTTCTGCTTTTTTAGCGAATTTAACAGATGAAACTACATGAACAACTGTAATTCCCTCAGCTTTCAGTCGACTTGTATATGTTTTCGGATTTCCAGCAGATGTAAAAACAACTGGAACTTTATGTTTTATGATTGTTTGAATATGTTCTTCAATATTTGGATACAACATGGGTAAATTCACTGCAAATGGTTTTGAAGTTGCCGCTTTACATTTTTGAATTTGTTCATCCAACACTTGTGGATACATAGATCCTGAACCAATAATCCCCAATCCACCAGCATTCGAAACAGCACTTGCTAATTCCCATCCTGAACACCAAATCATTCCAGCTTGAATCAATGGATAATCTATTTTGAAAAGTTGTGTTATCTTGTTTTTCATTTGTTTTTAAGCTTGTACTACGAAATTAATCAATTATTAAAGTTGGATAACTCTATTTTTTGAAACTTATTAACGAACGAATATGAATCCATTTTCAACACACAGATTCGATTCGAAATTCGATGTATATAAACTCCCTGTGCCTAAACCTTGTGGCAAATCATTCGTGAAAGTTGAAGCAAACTGTGCAATTGCAGTTAAACCAATATTACTTTCCAAAGCAGACGTCATCCACCAAGGAATGTTTTTTTCTTCAGCAAGTGAAATCCATTCTTTAGAACCTGAAAATCCGCCGTGTAGACTTGGTTTCAAAATGATGTATTGTGGTTTAATCGTTTCCAATAAAAGTATTTTATTTTCAATTGAGTTAACACCAATCAATTCTTCATCTAATGCGATTGGAATGGGCGTTTTCACACACAACTCAGCCATTTCATTCCAGTTCCCAGCTTTTATTGGCTGTTCAATGGAGTGAATTTCAAATTGACTTAATCGTTCCAACTTATTGAAAGCTTGATCCAAAGAAAAAGCACCATTCGCATCAACACGTAATTCTAATTCATTTGAAGGAAATCTATTCCGAATTGATTTCAATAAATCTACTTCAGATTCAAAATCAATTGCTCCAACTTTCATTTTCAAACAACGGAAACCTTGTGCCAATTTCTCTTCGATTTGTTTTTCCATGAAGGATTTGTCTCCCATCCAAATCAATCCATTAATAGGAATTTTAACTTTTCCAGTGTTAAAAGCTGTGTCAAAATAAGTCTGTTTCCCTCCATTTTTCCAATCCAAATAAGCCGAGTCTAAACCAAATAAAACAGAAGGGAAATCGTTTAATAAGCTTGGGTTTTCTAAAAAACATCTTGGGTTTTGACAAACTTCAGTTAACTTTTTTTCATATTCATAAACTGATATGAAATCGGGCGATAAACCAGGGATAACTGAACATTCTCCAATTCCTTTAGTTTCATTTGAAGCAAACTTTAAGGTCAAAAGCCAGAGTTTTTTTTCCGTTAAAACACCTCTACTTGTTCCACTTGGTTGTTTGAAATAAAGTGTATGTGCTTCAAAACTTAAAGAAAAATCTCCTTCAGGAAGTGATTCAATTATGCGCATAAGGAAGTAATTGCATAAATTAAACTAATTGCAAATGTGGACAAAGCAACAATTTTCAATTGTGAATCAAAGGCTTTAAATTCTTTCGCTTTTTGAACAAAAACTAAATGTTTGATTAAAATTATGAATGGTAAAAGTGAAATCCAGTTCAAGTAATTTTTTGACAAGGAAATAAATGAACACCAAGCAATTAAAGCAATACAAACAAGTAAATAATGATAGAATCGTGCATTTTTATCTCCTAATCGAACTACAAGTGTATTTTTACCAACTGTTCGATCGTTTTCCTGATCACGCATGTTGTTTAAATTCAATACAGCTACGCTCAAAAATCCAATTGTGATTGCTGCAGGAATCAATTCATAGTTCAAACCGTTTGCAAATAAGGGATAAACACCTAAAACAGAAACACAACCAAAAAAGATAAATACCATTAAGTCGCCAAGACCATTGTAACCATACGCTTTTTTACCAATCGTATAAGTGATTGCTGCGAAAACACAAAATACAGCTAGGATGATATAAAAATTTACAATACTAGATGACATATTTCTTGTTCCAAAATAAATCAACAATCCAGCAGAGACAAATGAAAGCAAAGAAACCAACAAAACAGCATTTCGCATTTCTTTGAACGAAATAATTCCAGATTGAACAGCTCGTGTTGGTCCGATTCGATTACTATTGTCTGCACCTTTCATGGAATCGCCCAAATCGTTCGCAAAATTGGACAAAATCTGAAACAATAAAGTCGTCAAAATCGCTAAGGAGAAAATCAACCAACTCCAATGTGTTTGAAAAGCATAAAAACTTCCAACTACAATTCCTGAAATCGATAAAGGCAAGGTTCTCAATCGAGCAGCTTTTATCCAATGCTTTGTTTTTCCCATGTAACAAATTTCGCTAAAAAATCGAATGAAATAACAAAAAACATGTAAAAGTATTTCAATTTTAAACACATTATTTAGTTTTATCACATATTATTTTTAGATTTGTCTAAATATATTTTTATGAGGCTGATTTTATTGATTGTATTACTTTTAATTAAATTCAATTTATCTAGTCAAACGAATTGTGTAATTGAGGGTACAATTGAATCTGATAAAAACAAGGTGTTTTTGGCGGTGGTTAAGATTCTTGAACTAAATAAATCTATATTTTCAGATAAAAATGGATATTTTAAATTTGAAGAAGTTCCATTTGGAGTTTATACCTTAATCATAGAAGAACCCGATTATGAAACCGTAACGAAAACCATCAGTTTAAGTGAAGAATTAAATTCCAAAGTTATAATTCAATTAAAACCAATTACTAATCTTGAAGACATTGTCGTTACAGGCACGTTAAAAGTAGTTCAAAGAAGTGAAAGTCCCGTAGTTGTTGATGTGCTAACTCAAAAATTTTTAAGAAAAAACCCTACTCCATCCATTTTTGATGCATTACAAACAGTAAATGGTATTCGTCCACAAATAAATTGTAGCGTTTGTAATACCGGAGACATCCACATTAATGGACTAGAAGGTCCATACACAATGGTTCTAATTGATGGGATGCCAATCGTTAGTAGTTTATCTACAGTTTATGGATTAACTGGAATTCCAAATTCTATGATTGAACGCATTGAAATTGTTAAAGGTCCAGCTTCTTCTCTTTATGGTAGCGAGGCAATTGGAGGATTGATTAATATTATCACAAAACCAACATACAAAGCTCCAAAACTTACTTTCGACTTTTTTGCAACAAGCTGGGGCGAACTTAATTCAGACATTTCTTTTACGTTAAAACCAACAAAAAGAACAACTATTTTGAATGGAATAAACTATTTTAATTACAATCAAAAAATTGACAAAAACGGCGATAATTTCACAGATTTAAGTCTCCAAAATAGAATCTCACTTTTTCAGAAATGGAACTTTGAACGTAAAGAAAATCGAGTTTTCACAATTGCTGCACGCTATTTATATGAAGACCGTTGGGGAGGTGACGTAAACTGGAACAAATCATTTCGAGGTGGTGACAGCATTTATGGAGAAAGTATTTACACCAGCCGCGTTGAATTATTAGGGAAATATGAACTTCCAACAAAAGAAAAAATGTTTTTAACCTTTTCCTTTAATACACATAATCAAAATAGCTTTTATGGAACAACCAGTTACATCGCCAAACAAACTATTGGGTTTTTACAATACAATTGGTTCAAGAAAATAAATCGACACGAATTACTGCTAGGAACAGCTTATCGTTACACTTATTACGATGATAACACGACCGCCACAGAAATAAATGATTCTACCTCAATCACAAACAATCCGAGTAAAGTGAACTTACCCGGAATTTTTGTACAAGATGAAATAAAACTTAGTGAAAAACAAAACTTATTGCTTGGCTTTCGGTACGACTATAATAATTTTCATGGAAATATTTTCACTCCTCGAATGGCATACAAATACACGATCAATAGGAAAAACATCCTTCGAATCAATGCAGGTACAGGATTTAGAGTGGTGAATGTTTTTACAGAAGACCATGCTGCTTTAACAGGATCTCGAATTGTAGAAATCGAAACATCATTAAACCCAGAAAAATCGTACAATCTAAATATCAACTACTTAAAAAATTTCTATTTCAGAAAAAGCACCATCCTAAGTCTTGATTTCACAGGGTTTTATACTTATTTCGACAACAGAATAATCGCTGACTATCTTACTGATCCGAATAAAATTATTTATACGAATCTCAATGGATTTGCCGAAAACAAAGGGCTGAGTTTAAATGTAGATTTATCTTTTAAAAAAGGTATAAAGTTACTCGCTGGTGCTACATTCATGGAAAATTCATTTACCGAAAACGGTTTAAAACTTCAACAACTTTTAACTGAGAAATTTACTGGTGTTTGGTCTATTTCTTATAAAATAAATCGTGTTTTTTTAACTCTTGATTATACAGGAAATGTTTACAGTCCAATGGAATTGCCATTGTTAAACGAACTTGATCCAAGAGCACGTTTTTCTCCTTGGTGGAGTATTCAAAATATTCAATTAACTTTTGATAAATTCAAAAATGTAGAATTCTATGGAGGTGTGAAAAATTTACTCAATTGGACACCATTCAAAGGAAATCCTTTTCTGATTTCACGAACCAACGATCCGTTCGACAAAGAAGTTCAATATGACGTTAACGGAGAAATTATTGCAACTCCCTCAAATCCTTATGCATTAAATTTTGATGCAAGCTATATTTATGCCCCAACTCAAGGAATACGTTTTTTCTTTGGATTAAGAATGAAGATTGATTAATTTATTATGCGTTCACAGTTATTTTTTCTATATTTGAATTCATTATTCACATAAAACTAGAGAGTCGTGGAAAATAATTCATACGCCCTTCAAACCCTTTTCTCTCCTAAAACACTTGATTTTCCAATCATCATGGCGCCAATGTTTTTGGTTTCAAATGAAGAAATGTTAATCTCGGGAGCAAAGAATGGTATTGCAACCACAATTCCAGCATTAAATTACCGAACAAAAGAAGAACTAAGAGCTGGGTTAAGAAGAATCCGCAAACAAACATCTGGAGTTATTGGAGTGAACTTAATTGTGAATGCTTCAAATTTTTTGATGGAAGAACAGTTGCAAATTAGTTGTGAAGAAAAAGTGGATTTTTTCATTACATCTTTGGGAAACCCTAAGAGAGTAATTGAAATTGCAAAACAACACGGAATCAAAGTATTGTGTGACGTAACGGATGTTGCTTTTGCACAGAAGGTTGAAGCTTTGGGAGCAGACGCCGTGATCGCTGTGAATGCACAAGCAGGCGGACATGCGGGAAACATCCAACCAAAAGAATTAATTGCTTCAATTAAACAACATATTAAAATTCCAGTTATTTCTGCTGGAGGAGTTGGATGTCATGAAGATTACAATAAAGTTTTATCATATGGAGCAGATGGACTTTCAATTGGATCTGTTTTTATTGCTACGAACGAAGCTGGAGTTTCAGAGGAATATAAACAAGCCTGCGTTGATTTTGGCGCGAAAGATATTGTTATGACAACCAAATTGTCGGGGACACCTTGTACAGTCATCAACACACCCTATGTGCAACAAATTGGCACCAAACAAAATTTCTTGGAGCGGATTTTAAACAAGAACAAACGTTTAAAGAAGTGGTTCAAAGCATTTACTTTTTACAGAGGAATGAAGAGTTTACAAAAAGCAGCTTTTGGAGCAACTTATAAAACAGTTTGGTGTGCAGGTCCAAGTATTGAGCATGTGCATGA
>JBKDZA010000243.1:0-3994 GCA_046308455.1 Fluviicola sp. | reverse complement strand
ATATCGGATTTCGAATGATGGAATAGTTTAATGAAAGATTCAGAGTTTCACTCAGATAAATACAATCGATTTAAATGTTTTCACTGACTTCATTATTATGAAAAAACCCTTTGACATTTTTCAATTTTCAATTGATAATTTTAAATTCATACTGTTTGCTGAAAATCACTATCTTTGCGAACAAATTCTGCTCGTGATGAACACAAGAAAAACAGGCGATTCTTCAAAAAGAAGTACAAGCCGAACAGGAGGACAAGCATCTCCATTTAAAAAAAGCGCAACATCTTCGCGCGATTCAAAACCAAAATACGGTTCTAAAACCGAAGGTTCTGATCAAAAAAATTCAAAAACATCTTTTGTAAAGAAATCAGATTCCAAGTTTGATTCTAAACCAGGTCCAAAAGGAGAAGCAAAACCATTTTCTAAAACAGATGGTAAATACGATGCCTCGAAACCTTATTACAAAGCAAAAGAACGTAAAGGTGATCCACTTCCAACATTTAATGACGATGAAATTCGCTTGAATAAATACCTTTCAAATGCGGGAGTTTGTTCTCGTAGAGAAGCAGATGTATTGATTCAAACGGGGGTTGTAACAATTAACGGAGTTGTCGTTAATGAATTGGGCTATAAAGTCAAAAAAGGCGATAAAGTACAATACGACGGTGAAACAATCAATGCGGAAACAAAACGTTATGTGTTATTGAATAAACCAAAAGGATTCATTACAACAATGGATGATCCACTTGGACGTAAAACAGTAATGCGTTTGGTTGTGAATGCATGTAAAGAACGCGTATATCCAGTTGGACGTTTAGACCGTGAAACTACAGGACTTCTTTTGTTTACAAACGATGGAGATATGGCGAAAAAGCTTACGCATCCAAAGTACGAAGCAAAAAAAATCTATCAAGTTGAAACAGATAAACCTGTGACGAAAGAACACTTGGATACTTTGATGTCTGGTGTTGACTTAGAAGATGGTCGTATTAAATGTGACCACGCTGAATATGTAAAAGACAGTGAGTCTTCACGCGAAATTGGTGTGGAAATTCACTCTGGAAAAAATAGAATTGTTCGAAGAATGTTCGAAGCCTTGGGTTATGTAGTCGTGAAATTAGACCGCGTACAATTTGCAAGTTTGACGAAAAAAGATTTGCCACGTGGTTTTTATAGACATTTAACGGAACAAGAAGTTGCATATTTAAAAATGACAAAAAACGTGTAAGCATGAAAAGTAGTTTAGTGTTGTGTTCTATTCTTTTAGTTTCATTAATTGCTAATGCTCAAAAGGGACATAAGAAAAAAAGAAGTACTGCTGCTGGAACAATTTCCTTTTACTGGGGATACAACAGATCGTGGTATACTAATTCAACCATTCGTTTTGTTGGAAGCGATTATGATTTTAAATTAAAAGGTGCATCAGCAAGTGATCGTCCTGATAAATTTAGAACTTCGGTTTATTTTAATCCAAAAACAATTACTGTTCCGCAATACAATGCGCGAATTGGCTATTATTTCAAAGATAAATGGCAAATTTCGTTTGGTGTTGATCATATGAAATATGTGTTGGACGACCACAATGAAGTTTCTCTTAATGGATACGTTAAACCAGGAATCGATACTGTTTGGTCTGGAGATTATTTCAATCAGCCAGTTGTAACAGATAGAACTTCTTTTCACTACGAAAACACAAATGGAGTTAATTTCTTGCGTTTTGAACTCATGCGTTCATTCGATTTGTGGGAATTAGGAAAAAAACGTCAAATTGCTTTAACAGGAAATTTGGGTGTTGGTGTTGGTCCAATGCTTACATTTAATGATCTTAATTTTGCTGGTGAACATTCATTTGCTACGCCATCAATTTCTGGTTATGGTGTTGGTGTAAATGGAGCTTTGAGATTAGAATTCTTCAAACATGTTTTCGTGCAAGCTGAAACTGGTTTGGGAATTTCTCATTTAACACATGTGCGCACACGACCGAACGATAGAAATCAATTTGCACGACAAGCATTTGGTTTTTCTCAATATTTTGTTGCTGCAGGAGTTTTATTTTACATCCGACCTAAAAACGGGTGTGATACTTGTCCTAACTGGTAACTAAAAACTTAATTCATTTTTTACAATTTTAAATTAATCATTTTCAATTATTTATGGAGTTATCTGAACAAGAATTACAAAGAAGACAAACTTTAGAAAAAATACGCGAAGCTGGAATTGATCCTTTTCCAGCAGCACTTTATCCAGTAACGGATTATTCGCAACAACTAATTAATAATTACCAAGAAGGTAAAGAAGTGTGCTTGGCTGGTCGAATGATGAGTCAACGCGATATGGGGAAAGCTGCTTTCGCTGAATTACAAGATACGGAAGGAAGAATCCAAATCTATGTGAACCGCGACGAATTGTGTCCGGGTGAAGACAAGTTTTTATATAATACGCTATTCAAAAAATTCCTCGATTTAGGTGATTTTATTGGAGTGAAAGGAACGGTTTTCAAAACGAAAGTAGGAGAAATCTCTATCCATGTTTCTGAATTAACCTTATTGAGTAAATCGTTGAAGCCACTTCCGCTTCCAAAAACAGACGAAGAAGGAAAAGTTCACGATGCTTTAACTGATCCAGAGATTCGCTACAGACAACGTTACGTTGATTTAGTGGTGAATCCACATGTGAAAGAGGTCTTTGTGAAAAGAACGAAATTATTCAACGCGATGCGTCAGTTTTTCAACGATGCGGGTTACATGGAAGTTGAAACACCAATTTTACAGGCAATTCCAGGTGGAGCAAGCGCTCGTCCGTTTATTTCTCACCACAATGCTTTAGACATTCCATTGTATTTGCGTATTGCGAATGAATTGTACTTAAAACGTTTAATCGTTGGTGGATTTGATGGCGTGTATGAGTTTTCGAAAAACTTCCGTAACGAAGGAATGGACCGTACGCACAATCCTGAGTTTACAGCAATGGAAATCTATGTAGCATACAAAGATTACAACTGGATGATGGATTTCACGGAGCGTTTATTGGAATTCTGTGCAATTGCTGTGAATGGAACTTCAGAAATTACTTTTGGAGAACACAACATTTCATTCAAAGCACCCTACAAACGTGTGACTATGCGTCAAGCGATTATTGATTTCACTGGATTCGATATCGATGGAAAATCCGAAGCAGAATTATTTACTGCTGCAAGAGGAATGGGAATCGATGTGAATGAAACAATGGGGAAAGGAAAATTAATCGATGAAATCTTTGGAGGAAAATGTGAAGGAAATTACATCCAGCCAACATTCATCACGGATTATCCGAAAGAAATGTCTCCTTTGTGTAAAACACACCGCGATAACCCAGAATTGACAGAGCGTTTTGAGTTAATGGTATGTGGAAAAGAGGTTGCGAATGCTTATTCTGAGTTGAACGATCCAATTGATCAACGTGAGCGTTTTGAAGCTCAATTGAAATTAATGGAACGAGGAGATGACGAAGCGATGTTTATCGACCAAGATTTCTTACGTGCATTGGAATACGGAATGCCACCAACTTCTGGTTTAGGAATTGGAATGGACCGTTTGATTATGTATTTAACGAACAATCCAAGTATTCAAGAAGTATTGTTCTTCCCGCAAATGCGTCCGGAGAAAGTTGTTACTTTCAAATTAAACGAAAACGAGCAATTGATTTTCGATGTGATGCAAACGGAGAAAACAATGGAGTTGAATTCTTTAAAAGCGAAAGCCAATTTGAGTAACAAACAATGGGATTTGAGCATCAAAAACTTAACGAAAAACAACTTGTTGAAAGTTTCGAAAGTGGATGAGGTCTTAACTGTAGATTTGGTGTAACTCAACCTGATTGTTGATAAAATAATCAATAGATATTTAATTTATTAGTATTTTTGTTCGAGATGGAGGATGAATATTTGAAATCTCGAACAAATAAACTAAAACTCGTGCTTGATTACATGTCAGAACATGGATCAAGTGGAATCACT
>JBKDZA010000242.1:0-8470 GCA_046308455.1 Fluviicola sp. | reverse complement strand
AATTATTAATTATAAATCAACTAATTTCAATTTATCAAATGTTATGTTTCGATTCCTATCTATTTTTATCATTAGTCTAGCTGTGAATTTTTCTATAAAAGCACAAACAAAATTGAACTGGGAAATTAAACATGCACGAACAGGTGAATGGATCTCTTTGGGTGAGAAAGGTTCTGTACAAGAAGCGTTAATCAATTCTGGCGAACTTCCAGATCCATTTTATGGAAAAAATGAAGAATTATTCACTTGGATTGAAGATTATTGCTGGGAATTTAAGAGTGAATTTAAATGGAATAAAAAGAAAAACGAAAAGGTTTTACTGACATTTCCAAACGTTGATACTTATGCTAAAATATATTTAAACGAAGTTTTAATTGCAGAAACAAACAATGCTTTTGTTCAGTATGATTTTTTAATTCAAGAAAATCTGAAAGATGGTAAAAATGTACTTTCTGTAATTTTTGACTCACCAACTCGCTATCAGCAAAAACACAAAAGTGAAGTAGGAGTGAACCTCCCTGCTCCAAATGATGTGGGCAAGGAGAAAGTTGCTTCTTATTGCAGAAAACCGCAATATCAATTTGGTTGGGATTGGGCATTGCGAATGGTTACGATGGGTTTTTGGAAACCTGTAACAATTGAAAATCTTCCATTTAATAAAGTTTTGAGTTTCAATAGTCAAACACTTTCAATTTTACCTGAAAAATTACAGAAATTTGAGGTGTCTTTTTTGGAGGAAATTCATGGAACAATTACATGGGAAAGTCAACAATTTGGTAATAAAGAACTCAAATTAGATGGGAAAACTTTATCGAGAACTGAAAAGGTACATTATTTCGATTTGTGGTGGCCAAGAGGACATGGAGCACAAAACCTTTATGAGGATGAATGGGTTTTCAAAAACGAAGCAGGAGAAGTTATTGCTAAGAAAAATATACGATTTGGAGTTAGAAAGACTGAATTGATTCAACAAACGGATAAATGGGGAACATCTTACGAAGTAAAAATCAATGATCAAGTCATTTTTTGTAAAGGAGGAGACTACATTCCGGATGATATTTTTCCAGCAAGAATTACAAATGAAAAATTACATTCCAATGTTGAAACAATGGTTCAGAGTAATTTCAATATGGTGCGAATTTGGGGAGGTGGGATGTACGCAACGGATTACTTTCTAAATCTATGTGATGAAATGGGTTTAATGGTATGGCACGACTTTATGTTTGCATGTGCCATGTATCCTGGAAATGAATCTTACTTAGCGAATGTGAAAAATGAAATCAATCAGCAAATTCCACGCATTACTTCACATCCAGCTGTAGTTTTATTGAATGGAAACAATGAAGTTGACGTAGCATGGAAAAACTGGGGATTTCAAACAACTTATTCCATTTCAAAATCGGATCAAAAAATCATTGAAGAATACTACAAGAAATTGTTTTTGGAATTAATACCAACTCAAGTTAGTGCATTTTCAACAGTTCCTTACGTTCACACTTCTCCACTAAGTAATTGGGGGAAAGACGAATATTACAACCACGGTTCACAACATTATTGGGGTGTATGGCATGGAAAAGATCCGATGAGTGATTTTGCAGTGAAATCAGGTCGATTCAATGCTGAATACGGTTTTCAGTCGTTTCCTGAATACGCAACTTTACTAGGCTTTTCAAAAGAATCTGATTGGTCATTGGATAATGAAATCATGAAACATCACCAAAAAAGTTATGTTGGAAACGGAATGATTAAAAAACATTCAGACATTTTGTTTGGTGAAACGAAGGATTTTAAACGTTTTGTTTATTTATCACAATTGACTCAAGCAAAAGCGGTAAGTACTGCAATCGTTAGTCATAGAGCTCAATTCCCAAGAGTTTCAGGAACATTGTATTGGCAAGTAAACGATTGTTGGCCCGCACCATCTTGGTCGAGTATCGATTACAATTTGAATTGGAAGGCGCTTCAATATCAAGTGAAAAAAGATTTTGAATATATGACAATTTCACATTTAACGAATCCTGATCAAAGTCAACACTTTGTTTTGTTATCAGAGTTAATTAAACTTCATGACATTGAAGTAAAATTAAAAATTACTTCTAAAACAGGTCAACTTTTAAATGAATATCAAAAGACATATACTGTTAATCCAAATACGCCCGTAAAATTATTCGAAAAAGAATTAGCGACTATTAAAGAAGAAGCGTTAGTGCAATTCGAATATTTCATACTTCCGCTTATTTATACAGAAAAAAATAAACGTTCTTTTATTATTAATGATCAAAAGAAAGAAACTAAATCAAATATTGTCATAAAATCGATTTACGAGGTTGAAACCGGGATTTATGTCATGAGTTTTGAAGTGAAAAATGAAATTGCAAAAGATATTTGGTTTTATTCTACCACTAAAAACTTGCATTTTTATACAAATTTCGAATCGTATTCTATAGGTAACCACGAAATTAAATTTCTAACTAATGAAAAAATTGAAATAAGTGATTTAGAGTTTCAATTCAGATAATTCCGTATAACCTTTGATAATACTGGAGTAAAATTCCAGTTTAACCAAAGCTAGCACTGAATTACACCTTGATTTGAATTGTATAAAATGTTTTTATATGGTATAACAAACGTTAAAAAACTTATTTACACTTGTATTATTTGTTAAGGTAAATATCTTTGTGAAAAAAAACGTGGACAAGCCCAAATTTAGTAGTGATAGACAAAAAGCAATTGTTGAGATTCGAATGACTTCTCAATACATTGGACATATCATGGAAACAGCACTTATGAAGTATGATTTATCTGCTCCACAATTCAATATTTTGCGCATTTTACGCGGTGCTGGAACTCCTTTAAACATGCAATCTGTAAAAGAAAGAATGATTGAGAATTCTCCTAACGCAACTCGTTTGATGGATAAATTGTTCGATAAAGGACTGATTTCTCGTGTTCGTTGTGAAAAAGATCGAAGAGTTGTTTATGTACAAATTGTCGAACAAGGTTTAAAATTATTAGCTGAAGTTGACAAAGACGAAGATTGGAAAAAGTTACAAGAAGTACAAGATAGAATCACAGATGAAGAAGCAAATCAATTAATGAATATTTTGGCGAAAATTTGTCCGAAATGTTGCCCTTCTGAAACTAAAAGTTGCTAACGATACATTACAAATAATTAGATACTCAGTTTTTTCTGATACATACAAACATGAAAATAAAATTTTTAAGCTTTATCCTTTTTTTAATCGTTTCAAATTTTGGATTAGCTCAAGCTAAAAAAGGTAATGGAATCATAGACGGAACAGTTTTAGACTCTTTATCTAAAGCTCCAATCGAATATGCAATGGTGCGTATTTTCTCAGAAAAAGATTCAAGTCTCATTTCTGGAATTTACACAGATGATAAAGGGTTTTTCGTTTTAGAAGAAGTTCCAATAGGTAGTTTTTATATGAAAATTTCACTTTTTTCGTATCGCGATAAAACAATTTCAGGTATTCAATTATCTGCTCAGAAAAACATTCGAAAACTAGGGAATATTGCCTTGGTTGTTGATGGTCAGGTTATTGAGCCAGTTGTGGTGCAACAAGATAAATCAGCTTTATTAATTGGATTGGATAAAAAAGTTTATAATGTTGGAAATGACATTTCAGTAGTTGGAGGTTCAGCAACAGATGTTTTGAATAATGTTCCTTCCATTGAAGTGGATCAAGAAGGTTCGATTTCTTTACGAGGAGATGGAAATGTTTTGGTTTTAATTGATGGAAAACCGAGTTCATTGGTTGGTGCTTCAGGTAAAAGTATCTTAGATGGAATTCCTTCTTCAAGTATTGAACGAATCGAAATTGTTACAAATCCATCTGCAAAATATGATGCTGCTGGAACTTCTGGAATCATTAATATTGTATTAAAAAAGAATATCAAACGTGGAATTAATGGAGTTATAACTTCATCTGTGGGAACTGGTGATTTGTACACTACTTCCTCAGCTATGAATTATCGAAATTCAAAAGTCAATATCTATGGGAATTATGGGTTCGATCACCGTGAAGGATATCGTAACAATTTCTCAGATTTAGAGCAGTATTTCACCGATTCCATTTCATATTTAGACCAAACGCGATTTGGAAAAGATTACAATGAAACAAATAATGGTAAAATTGGAATGGATTGGTACATTAAAGACCGAAATACTTTGTCAATTTCTGCTTCAGGAAATTTAAATGATCGAAGAAGATCAGGTGACCAAAATAGTTATCGTTATTCTTCTTTGGGTGACACTACTTTCTCTCAATTTAGAGACTCATACGAACCTACGTATGCAAAGAATTTAGATTTAAACGCAACATATTCTTGGGATTTTGACAAGGATAAAGGTTCATTATCAGCTGGATTGTATCAATCTTTTGCAAAAAACACAAATGGTGGATATTACGATCAATTTCAAACAGGTATTTCTGACTTTAATCAAATCTTAAGAAATTCAGATATAGCAAGTTCATCTGTAGCTCAATTGGATTTAGTGCGCATTTTTAAAGAGAAAATACGAATTGAAACTGGTGCAAAAGCAATCATTCGTAGAACTGACTTGGAAACGAATTCAATGTCTCGTTTTGGATCAAATAGTTTTGAATCAGATTCTTTGGCCAATTTTTCTTATATCTATGATGAACGAGTTATATCAAGTTATTTTTCAACATCAACACAAGTAAAAAAGTTTAAATACCAAGCAGGAGTGCGAGCTGAATATACTTATCAAGCACCAAATTTAGTTTCTACTAATCAAAAATTCACAAAAGAATATTTTAATTTATTTCCATCGGCTGTTGTAAAATACACGCAATCGAAGTCTTTGGAGTTTTCGTTAGGATATAGTAGAAGAATTAATCGTCCAAGTTCAGACAATTTAAATCCTTTTACATCCTTTGCTGATCCATATAATTTAAGATATGGAAATCCAGATTTGAGTCCTGAATTTATTCACAGTTTAGACTTAGGGATTGATTACACAAAAGGTAAATTTGGATTAAACGCATCGATCTATCAGCGTTATACAACGGATGTCATTCAACGAGTTAAATTGTATTTCGACAATGGAACATCGGCAGGAACCTTTGCAAACATTGATAATTCTTGGAATACAGGTCTTGAATTGATTTTTCAATATAGACCATTACCGATTTGGAGAAATACACTTTCTATAAACACAAATTATATTCAATTTATTGATGAAACACCTTCTGTTAATTGGTCACGCGAAGGATTTGTTTTAGGTGGAAAATATTCATCTACTGTTGAGTTAATGAAAAGAACTCTTGTTATTCAATTAAATGGACGTTTTAATGCTCCGAGTATTACAGCTCAAGGAAGGTCACAACCAAGAGGATCCGTTGAATTATCTATAGATAAAACCATTAAAGAAGGAAAATGGGGATTCAATCTACGTGTAACAGATATTTTTGACACACAAGGATTTAATTTTGAAATAGATCAGCCTGTAAATTATCAAAAAGTTACTTTCAAATGGGAGACTCGTCGTTTGATTGCTTCGGTTCGATACAAGTTTGGTAAAACAGAATTAACGCAAGACAAAAAAGGCGGAGAAAGCCAAGGAGGTGGAGGGTTTGATTTTTAGGATTAGTAAATAGTGAGAAGGCACTAGGCAATAGGTAATAGGCACTAGGAACCAGGCAATAGGAACTAGACAATAGGAACTAGACAATAGGAACTAGACAATAGGAACTAGACAATAGGAACTAGACAATAGGGACTAGACAATAGGAACTAGGCAATAGTGAAAAAGGACTAGTATTAGTGACTCGTAATTCTTATTTCTATTTTCAATTTTTACCGACCTTTTTTTCAGTGTTTGTAGTTTTAACAACTGATACTTGATGCAATCCTAAAAGGATCAATCCTTGGTCAAATTTCCATTTTTTAGTTGTTGTTTTCATGGCGAATCATTTAAAGTTTACTCTAAACAAGTATAGACAAATAAAATGCCATAATTTTTAGTCATCGATTTAACGGTGTAAATTATTGATTGTGAGTCCTGAATTTTGATTAATCGGTTTGAATAAAAGTCACAAACTATAAAATAGTATAATTTTTTCCACTTATTTTATAATTCATAGTGTAGAATCAGTAAAAGAGACGTAAATTTGTTGCTGCATTTTTCCAAATTCAATGATCGATTCTGAGCTTTTTAAAGCAAAAAAATTATACCCTTTTCAAGAAAAAACAGTTGATGTTATCATTGACGAACTTGAAAAAAGTGGAAGTGATTTTAATTTATTATACCAATTGCCAACTGGGGGTGGAAAAACTGTCATTTTTTCAGAAGTCGCAAAACGATTTATAGATAAATGGCAAAAGAAAGTATTGATTTTAACTCACCGAATTGAACTTTCTGTTCAGACTTAAAAACAACTTAACGCAATTGGAATCGATAATAAAGTGATTTCAAGTGAAGTTAAGAACTTAAAAGACAACGAGCATTTCCAATGTTACATTGCAATGGTTGAAACATTGAACAACCGTTTACAAGAAAATCAAAATTTTGTCGATGGAGTAGGTTTGGTTATTGTCGATGAAGCGCATTATAACAGTTTCAGAAAGATTTTCCAATATTACGAAGGAGCAAATATCCTAGGAGTTACTGCAACACCTTTGTCTTCAAATAGAACCTTACCATTAAATGACAATTACAATAAATTAATTGTAGGAGAAAGTATTGCTTCTTTAATTGAAGGTGGCTATTTATCTGATGCTGAAACGTATACATATGATGTTAATCTTCACGGATTGAAAATCGGTACGAATGGCGATTTTACAATAAATTCATCTGAAGTTGTTTATGGTAACTTATTCATGCAAGAAAAATTATTGTTTGCATACGAGGAAGTTGCTGTTGGAACAAAAACATTGATTTTCAACTCTGGAATTGAAACTTCTATGCGAGTAGAAGAGACATTTAAGAAAAGAGGTTATAAAATTCGTCATTTGGATTCTACATTCAGCGACAAGGACCGAAAAGATGTTTTATCTTGGTTCACAGAAACAAAAGATGCGATTTTAACTTCTGTGGGTATTTTGACTACTGGTTTTGATGAACCAACAGTTCAAACAATTATCTTAAATCGTGCAACTCGTTCATTGACATTATACCATCAAATGATTGGACGTGGATCTCGTCGTTTGCCAGATAAAGCAAATTTCATTGTTATTGATTTAGGGAATAATGTACGTCGTTTTGGATTGTGGCAAGATTACATCAATTGGCAAGACGCATTCCGTTTCCCTGATCGCTTCTTAGAATCACGACTCTCAGAGGACGATGATTTAGAATTTGAAGTGGAATTTGAGTTTCCACGTCACATGGAGCAATTAGTTGATACGAATTTCTTGGAATCTTTTTCAATGCGTGATTGTTATTACGAATGTATTGACAGAGCAGAAAAAGGAAAAAGAGCGGTCGAATTGTCTTTAGAGAATCACCGTGACGGAATTGCACAAAAAACAACAGATTTTCAATCGGCACTTAAAATTCAAGATGCTTTACAGGATCACATTGAACACAGATTGAAAACGTATACGAAATGTATCGCAAAAAGTACTCCGAATTATTTCAAGTATTTGGTTGAAACGTACAACCGTCAATTGAGACAGGAATTGCGTTCAATTCTTGATGATATTGAAGAGTAAGCCGCAGGCTTACGAAGACCGAGTGCAGGCTCGTCAAGCCGTTGCACGAGGGAGTCTACTCACCAATTAAATCTTGTGGAATTTTCTTTCTATTGCTTTAAAATATACGAAGACCGAGGATAGCTTCCTATGAAGCGTAATCCGAGGGAGTCAACTCACTAACTAAAAAAAAAGTAGATTTTCTTTCTATTTAATATAATCATACGAAGACCGAGTGCAGGCTCGTCAAGCCGTTGCACGAGGGAGTCTACTCACCAATTAAATCTTGTGGAATTTTCTTTCTATTGCTTTAAAATATATGAAGACCAAGAATAGCTTCTTATGAAGCTTAATTCGAGTGAGTCTACTCACCAATTGTATTCTATATAATTATATTATTTGTGCTTTAAAATTCGAATAACTCTATTAACCCAAAAGTTCCCTGAAATATTCTTTTGATCAAACTGACTTATAAATTATTTTCACTAATCACTAGTAATTTATAAGTAATTCAGTTGTATCAAAAGGAACAGTCACAACTGAAAGTGGACCTTGAAGTGAGGTTGTCAAAATATTGTAATAAATTTGATACGTAGAATTTCCGTTGTTAATACAATAGATTGATGTATCTACGTTATCATAAAGATATACTTCTTGAGTCGTACAACATTCTTCACAATCTTTTTTACCTTCTTGTCTGATGTATTTTATATCCGTTGTTCCATTACTTGTAAAATGTAATCTTACCCACGAACGAGCGTAGATATTTAAATCTAAAATGTAATCTTCTTTA
>JBKDZA010000241.1:0-3898 GCA_046308455.1 Fluviicola sp. | reverse complement strand
GGAAAAAGTGCTGTTTGACGACACTTTGTCGAAGACATTTTGGCTTGAAAAGTCAAAATCGTCCTCGGTAACAAAGTTAGGAGTTTCACTTTTTTCAGTGAAATATCGCGTAATTTACTAGAAAACGGAGTATAGGCCTAGACCTTTTTGGCACCACCTTTTTGTGGCAATGACAAAAAGGTGGTATGTATGAGTATAATCAAATAAAAGAATTTTAAATTTGATTTCTATTCTAATACTAATTCTGAGATTATTTTATTCACTAGAATCTCCATCAATGTTCAGAAAGTAGTTTACCTTTGCAAAAAAAATAAAAGATGAACATAAAAAGCGCTCAATTTGTAATTTCTAATACTGACATAAAGTTATGTCCTACAGATGGAAAACCTGAGTATGCTTTTATTGGTCGTTCGAATGTGGGGAAATCGTCTTTGATCAATATGTTGGTCGACAAAAAAGACATGGCTAAAACTTCTGGAAAGCCTGGTAAAACTCAGTTAATTAATCATTTCATTATCAACGACACGTGGTATTTAGTTGATTTACCTGGATATGGATATGCAAAAGCATCAAAGACGAGCCGTGCGACTTGGGAAAAATTTATAGCTGATTTTCTAACGAAGAGAGAAACATTGATCAATATTTTTGTTTTATTAGATGCACGACTTCCACCTCAAAAAATTGATATTGAATTCATGGGATGGTGTGGTGAACAAGGCTTGCCGTTCTCAATGGTTTTCACAAAAATAGATAAATTGTCAAGTTCAGCTTTACAAAAGAATTTGGCTGCTTATAAAAAGGAAATGCTTAAAATGTGGGAAGTGATGCCACCATCTTTTACAACTTCAGCAGAATCTAAATTCGGTCGTGAAAAACTATTGAACTACATCCAATCAATTAACGAATCTCTATAGTTTAATTAGTTTAATTAGTTTAGTTCGTTTTTAACTGAAAAATCAATTGTCTCTTCAATTGTTTTGAATTCGAAATCAGGAAAAATTGTTTTAATCTTTTCTGAAGAATAGATTTGAATTGCTTGTGAACTTGCTGCAGATTCTTTCGTAATTGTAGGTTCTTTTCTTGTGAAAAAACAACGAAAACTATCCAATCTCCATGCAAGGCCTGTTAAAAAAGCACCTGCTAATTTACTTGGACGTTTTACATTCAATCGATCGGCAATAATAAAGAACAACTCTTTAAATGCGATATTAGTGCCTGTCAATAAAAATCGTTCACCTTTTATTTCCGAATCAATTAATCGAACAACAATGTCAGAAACATCGCGCGCATCAACAAAAGCATTTGCACCAGAAGTATAATATTTCAATCCCCCTTTTATTGTTCGAAGGATTTTTAATGAAGAATCGTTCCAAGAACCTGCGCCAAAAATTACACTTGGATTCAAAATCACAGCATTTAAACCTTCTTCAATTCCACGCCAAACTTCTTTTTCAGCACTGTATTTCGATAGAGAATAACTCGAAACTTTTTCATTTCCATTCCAATGATTGGTTTCACGCTTTATTTTTTCATTTTTTTCTGAATCGGATCCAACTGCTGCTGTTGATGAAATGTAAACAAAACGTTTAATCCCTAATTTTAAAGCAATATTGACACAATTTGCAGTTCCTTCACGATTTATTTGAAACAATAAATTGAATTTTCGCTTACTAAATGTTACCAAAGCTGCACAATGAACTACTTTTTCGATTCCAATCATGGCCTCTTCCACATCATGTAAAGAACGAATATCGCCTTGAAACCATTCAATTTGTGTTGAAATTGTATTTTCAGAAAGTTGAAAATGATTGAAATACTTAAGTAATTTGTCTTTGGAATTCGTTGAATGATGAAATAACCTCAATTTCTCACCTTTTTTCAATAAATCAAGTGAAATTTGAGAACCCAATAAACCTGTTGCTCCAGTAATTAAAATCATATACTAAAATTACTGATTTCTCTTTAAATACAATCAAAAGGGAAAATATATTCTTTGTGAACTAATTACTAGTTTATTATGAATTGTTAAAAACGGTTAGTAATTTGTGTGTTTTTAATGATAATTTCACTTCATCGAATATTTACATTGTATGAATGAATATTTAACGATTTAGAAAAAATATATTAATTGTAGTTTCAAGTACTTTGAAATATATTTGTAACATGTTTAAAGGGAACATTGTTGTGTTGTCGATACTACTTATGACTTTTGCTTCATGTGAATCAGAATTTGAGAAACAAGTTGCAACTGGTAAGTCTTTAACGCGTATCGAAATGGGTTTAGAAAACGTGAAGTCTAAACGATCTGATTTAGTGAAAGAGCTGAAGAAATGCGCGCATTTATCTGGTAATGAGGAGTTGTTTAATAGAAAAATCAAATCTTATAGAGTTAATTTAGCACAAAGTAAGCAACAAAAACAACAGTTAATTACTCGATTTCCTTAATTTCAATTCAAATTTCTAGTTCAGAAGTCGGATTCCAAAAAATGGTTTTCCATTCTTTGATTTGATCATTTTCAACTTTAACACCTTCTTTTTCCAATAATTCTTGCATTAAAGTTGGTGTATTAAAATGCATTTTACCAGTTAATTGTCCATTTCTGTTTACAACACGATGTGCTGGGATTTCAGGATTCGAATGAGCTGCATTCATTGCCCAACCTACCATTCTACTAGATCTTTTCGCACCTAAATAACTTGCAATTGCACCATAAGAAGTCGCTCTTCCAAAAGGAATTAGTTTTACAACTTCATATACACGATCGAAAAAATCTGCATTTTCCTCAGAAAGTTTTATTGTTTTCATTGTAACAAAGAAACAAACTTCTCATTATTTAAATACCAAAAACCCAAAAAAATGAAATCCTTATTTTTCGTAGCAACATTTTTTGTTTGCTCATCACTTTCCGCACAAGAAACTGAAGTTCTAACTGAAGACTGGAAAGTTAGTTGTTATCCAAATCCAACAAGTGATTTGCTTGTAATTGAATCTTCAGAAGAAATTAAAAGTGTCACTTTAATTAATTTGAACGGTGAAGTCATCAAATCTGGCGCACTGGCAAATTGGTGTTATTCATTAAGTGAAATTCCTGCTGGTTGGGTATTCGTTTATATTGAAAACCAAGAAGGTGAAATTATAAAAAAGAACGTTTTTAAAACTGAATAGTTTTGATGTGGATTAGATGTTTTGTTTGCTGATTTTTTTTGAATTCGGCCTTTTCCCCGAAGGGTTTCGGGTATTTCCCCGAACTGCAGAAATCGATACCTTGTAGGATAAGTGTCCACTATGCAAAAATGGAAAATAGCCAAATAGAAATGTTTGTAGGATAATTGTCCTATTAGCAAATCAGACTTTTAGTAGAATTGTGTAGGCTAATTGGCAAACATGCTATTTAGCCATTTAGAAAATACTGTGTAGGATAATTGTCCTATTAGCAAACCAGTATTTTAGTAAAAATATGTAGGCTAATTGGCAAACATGCCATTTAGCTATTTAGAAAAAACTGTGTAGGATAATTGTCCTATTAGAAAATCAGTTTTTTAGTAGAATCGTGTAGGCTAATTGGCAAACATGCTATTTAGCCATTTAGAAAATACCGTGTAGGATAATTGTCCTATTAGCAAACCAGTATTTTAGTAAAAACATGTAGACTAATTGGCAAACATGCTAGTTAGTCATTTAGAAAATATCGTGTAGGATAATTGTCCTATTAGCAAACCAGTATTATAGTAAAAACATGTAGGCTAATTAGCAAACGGTAGATTCAACTCATAAATGCAACTTTTGGTTAAACATTTCATTTGGTGACCTAAAATTAAATCTTTTTCTGGGTCTATTATTAATTTGTTCTTGTATTATTTCAATGTAATTTGGATCAATCTCATTAAAATCTGTTCC
>JBKDZA010000240.1:0-7198 GCA_046308455.1 Fluviicola sp. | reverse complement strand
TTAATGGTTCAAAATTTTTTTTCAACTCAATTTCATAAATTGTTAACCTTAAGTTGTTTTTATTCATTTTTATATTCATTTAATTTTTAAAATTGATAATTCGACTTTAACATTCCTAATAGATTCAATAGCTTCCTTTGCAGTGCTATTGAATACTTATGAAAACTATCTTTACTTTTTGTGTAATTGTCATTTGTTGTTTTAACATAAATGGACAAACAACTTTGTTTAATACAGGTAGTACATGGAAATACAATGATTTAGGTCTTAATTTAGGAACTAATTGGATATTACCTTCTTACAATGATGCTTCTTGGCAAAGTGGTCAATCTGAACTTGGTTATGGAGATGGTGATGAGCAAACAGTTGTTTCTTATGGTTCAAATTCAAGTAACAAACACACGACAACTTATTTTAGAAAAACTTTTTTTGTTTCAAATCCAACTCAGTACCAAGAAATTATTGGTTCCATAAGAAGAGATGATGGAGCAGTTGTATATGTAAATGGTACAGAAGTATTTCGTTCAAATATGCCGAACGGATCAATTAGTTATTCAACATTTGCTCCTTCAACGATAAGTTTTGGTGGGGAAGATAGCTATGAAAATTTTGCTTTTAGTCCAGGTTTATTGATTAATGGAAATAATACAATTGCTGTAGAAATTCACCAAGATGAACCATCTAGCTCTGATATAAGTTTTAATATGTCAATGCTGGGTTCAACAAATCCGCAAGTTATACAAGTATCGAGAGAGCCCTATTTAAATACGGGAACTTCAAATTCAATCGTCATCAGATGGCAAACGGATGTTCCAACAGACAGTAAAGTAAATTATGGAACCTCACTTGCTAGTATGTCATCATCTGTATCGGTTTATCCATATTCAACGGAACATGAAGTAAAAATCACAGGACTAAATCCAAATACAAAATATTATTATACAATTGGTTCAACTTCTATTGTTTTATCTGGTGCTTCTTTAGATCAATATTTTAAAACAAGTCCAGTAATTGGCGAATCTGGGACATACCGTTTTTGGACAATTGGTGATGCGGGTATGTCAAATGCAAATCAAGAAGCTGTAAGAGATGGTTTTTATATTTACAATCAGAATAAACACATTGATGGTTGGCTTTTATTAGGAGATAATGCTTACGGAAATGGATTAAATGATGGAAATCAAGCGAATTATCAAACTGCATATTTTGACAATATGTATTCTCCAATAATTTCAAATACAGTTTGTTGGCCAGCTCTTGGGAATCACGATTACAATAATCACATTCCTTTTTCACCTTCACCTGCTTATTTTGATATTTTTCATCTTCCAACAAATGCTGAAGCTGGAGGAGTTCCATCTGGTACAGAAAAGTATTATTCCTATAACTATGGAAACGTACATTTCATTGTTTTAGATAGTTATGATGAAGACAGATCTCAAAACTCACCAATGGCAACTTGGTTGTTAAATGATTTACAAGCGAATTCTTTGGACTGGGTTATTGCTTATTGGCATCATCCACCTTACACAAAAGGAAGTCACGATTCTGATAATTCAAATTTATTAGACGGCGAATGTGTGGATATGAGAGAAAATTTCTTACCAATTCTAGAAGAGTACGGTGTAGATTTGGTTTTAAATGGACACAGCCATAGTTATGAACGAAGTTTTTTAATTGATTCTCATTATGGTTCATCTGGAACCTTAACACAAACGATGATTCTTGATGAAGGTTCAGGAGGAAATGAGGGAGATTGTCCCTATAGAAAAAATACGACCTATTCTAAATCACACAAAGGAACTGTTTATTCTGTTGTTGGATGTTCAGGTAAATTAAGTTCAATTTCCTCATCTTGGCCACATCCAATTATGAGCTCTTATGACTATCAAACTCTTGGTAGTATGGTGTTTACAGTGAATGAAAACAAATTAGAGGCTGATTTCATCAACACTTTAGGTGAAGTTATGGATCATTTTTCGATTGTTAAAAACGCAGGGATTAGTGACACGTTAACGACTTGTCCAAATGAATCATTGACATTAACACCTTCTTTTCCTGGAGTAGCTAATTGGTTTCCTACAAATATCTCATCCGATTCATTAGTTATTACTCCAAGTTTTTCAACAATGTATATTGCTAGTGATTCTTTGAATTGTATAAAAGACAGATTTTTTATTGAGGTTTTAGCTGTTTCAGATTGTTTTAACTCAACAGAAGAATTGAAAGAAGATGGATCTTCAGCAATTGCATCTATTTTATGGAATCCGAATGAATTCGATTTATCACTTTTTTATTCTGGATTTAATTCAAATACCATTCAAATAGAGGTGTATACTATGCTTGGACAAAAATTGTATGAGAAGGAATTTGAAAATGGATTTCAACAAAATAACACGGTCAATTTTCAAACGAATGTCACTTTAAAAGGTCCACTTTTAATTAAAATATCCGATCAAAAATCAACAATTATATTAAAACAAATACGATAAATATGAAAAAGTTATACGTTCTCCTTTTTTCTTTAATTAGTTTAAATGCTGTTTTCGCTCAATGTGATACGACAGATATAAATGGTGATTTAATAATTTCTACTCCAAACTTTATGTCAGGAGTTTATCGCGTTACTGGTCGCTTTAAAGTAAATTCTGGGATTACTGTTTTCGTTCAAGCATATGAAACAAATGGATGTGGAATGCTTCACATTATCGCGAATGAAATTATAGTTGATGGAACGATTAATGGAGATTTTTCTGGAATGACTGGTGGAACAGGAGGGAATCCAGGTAGCTTAGTTTCAAGTTTGACAGGTGATGTTTCCGCATTAACAGATTGTTCAAATAAAGACAATACAGGTTTCATCCAATTAGAAGGTGGTTTAGCTGGAATAAATGGATTAGGTTTAGGTGGTGGCGTTGCTGGTACTACTGGTGGAAATGGATCTGGACCAAAACAACAATGTTTATCTTCTAGTGATGACCCTGGAATGATTGGCGGATCTGGAGGAGCTGGTGCTGGTGCTGGGGGAAGTTATGGTGGTGACGGCGGAAACGGCGGAAACGGTGGAGCTGGATCATCTGACTATTCAGTTGTTGGTTTAAATGTTTCAGCTGCATTTCCTGTAGTTGGAGGAGTAGCAGGTTCTGGAGGAAATTCTTCAAATAGTTATGGAACTTTAAGCGGAATGGATATTCATCTTGGTTCTGGCGGAGCTGGTGCTGGTGGAGGAGGTAGATCTTTCGATATCGGACTTGGTGGTGGAACTGGAGGTTCTGGAGGTGGTTTAGTTATTCTTGAATCGACAGATACACTTGTTGTTACAGGAACAATCACTGTCAATGGTGAAAATGGTGGTCAAGGAGGAAATGGTGGTGAAAGCCCAAAATGTTGTTCTGATGGCTGTGATAATTGTGGTGAAGCAACTCTTTCAACTGGTTCAGGCGGCGGCGGTGGTGCTGGAGGTGGTTCTGGTGGCGGAATTCTTTTGAAAACTGACGGAAATGCACTGATCACTGGAGTTCTTTCTGTTAATGGAGGAAATGGTGGAAACGGTGGTTCTAGAGGAAATGGTACGACATGTGACTATGACAATTTTTTCTGTGGAACGGAATCAATTACATCAAACAATGGGAATTTAGGAAATGATGGTGGAGCAGGAGCTGGTGGTAGAATTAAAATTTTTGTACCAATTTGTTCTCAATCTACTATTACTCCAACGAATCAATTTATTGGTGGTACTGGTTTTATGTCTGGTGAAAATGGAACTTATTTCCTTGGATGCAGTGAATTATCAATTATGGAAAAGTCGGCTAATTTTAAATTAGATATTTATCCAAATCCAATTGAAAATGATTTAATGATAATTGGAAGTGAAGAGTTAACAAACGCTTCAATCACGATTATTGATGCTGTTGGAAAAACAGTGTTTAATTCAACTGAAACAATTAATGAAAATCCGTTGTCAATTAATCTTTCTGATTTAGCAAAAGGAAATTATCAATTAATTATTCAGTCAGAAGCTATTTTCATAGTTAAAAAAGTTACAAAAAACTAAATTCAATATGTAGTATTTCATCTTATTGTTTGGATTTTTATTAGTTCATTCAGCAGCTCATTCACAACACGATTTAAAAACGGTTAAGTCTTGTTTGAAACCTTTTTATCATGGCGTTGCATCAGGAGATCCACTTTCAGATAGAGTTATCCTTTGGACGCGTGTGACACCAGATTTAGGTATAAATACTCCACAAATAGTTCAATGGTTTATTGCTAAAGACACGAATTTTTCTATTGGTTTGCAAACTGGTGTTGTATTGACTGATGATACGAAAGATTATACGGTAAAAGTAGACCCTACTGGTTTAGATGCGAATACTACTTACTATTATCAATTCAAACTAGATACGTTTAAAAGTGTAATTGGAAGAACTAGAACTGCACCAATTGGAGATTGCGATAGTTTGCGTTTTGCAATAGTATCTTGTGCGAATTATGAAGCTGGATATTTTAATGCTTTTAAAGTTCTCAAAGAAAGAAATGATTTTGATGCTGTAATTTGTCTCGGTGATTATATTTATGAGTATGAATCAGGAGGATACGCTCCAAATCCAACCGCTAACAGGAGTTGGGAGCCAGCAAATGAAACTGTGAGTTTATTAGATTATAGAGCAAGGTATTCGACGTATCGTTTAGATGATGATTTAAGAGATTTACATCAACAATACCCGATGATTGTTGTTTGGGATGATCACGAATCTGCAAATGATTCTTGGATGAATGGTGCTGAAAATCATCAAACATCAGAAGGTAGTTTCGCTTCCAGAAAATTAGCTGCTAAACAAGCATACTTTGAATGGCTACCAATTCGAGTAACAGGTGTAAGTGATCAATATCAAATCTTCAGAGAATTGAAATATGGAAATTTGATTGATTTAATTATGCTGGACACGCGTTTACACGGAAGAGATGAACAAGCTGGAGTATCGGGTGGTGTTGTAACTGCTACAACAAGACAATTACTTGGAGCAGATCAATTTTCGTGGTTAGGAAATCGACTTTCAACTAGTACTGCTCAATGGAAAATTCTAGGTCAACAAGTAATGATGGCACCATTAACAATATTTGGAACTGCAGTAAATGAAGATCAATGGGATGGATATCCAGCAGAAAGACAAAGAGTTTACAACCATATTTTAGTGAATAACATCCAAGATGTGGTCGTGTTGACAGGTGATATTCATTCATCTTGGGCAAATGATTTACCGAGCTCAACGTACAATTCGTCTACTGGTTCAGGTTCAGTTGGTGCTGAGTTTGTTACTCCAAGTATAACTTCTCCAGGATTGAATATTCCAGGAGGTGCAACAGCAATTATGGCAGCGAACAGTCATATTAAATACGCAGATTTATCAAGACATGGTTTTATTATTCTTGATGTAAATAAAGTGAGAACACAAGCAGATTGGTATTATATAAATACAATAGATCAAGCTGATAATGGATTTAGCTATGCTACTTCTTTTAAAACGAATCACTTATCTAGAAGTATTTCCAGTGTTAATGCAGCTGCTTTACCTCGATATCAGATTCAAGGTTTTCAAACAAACAACTGTCCTAATTATCCATATGTAAATGATCTAGGAATTGCTGATGAATCACCTGTAATTTTGAGTGTATACCCGAATCCAGCTTCAAATTATTTATTTATCAATGTTAGTTTACCATACAATGGAGAAACGAATTTTGAATTTATAGATCAAGCTGGAAAAATAGTTTCACGAATTAGTACAACGAATTCATCTAATGGTACACATCAATTTACATTGGATATTTCACTATTGTCTTCAGGAATGTATAAATTAAGAATTTCAAATCAAAATAGAGTAATTGAATCTAAATTCATTAAACAGTAATTTTAGAAAAGCTTCAGCTTTATCAAACTACTAGAAGAATAAGAATAGAAAGTAACAAGGATAGTTTTACAAATGAATTAAAAAACTCAGATGGCTTTATTTTATATCTAAAATAGTAGCGATTTCGTTTTTCCCTTTTGTAATAAAAGTAATTTCCTTTTTATCAGCTATTAATTTTCGCATTTCAGGAGAAATTTGATATTTCATCATGCCAGCTGTTTCTTTTTGATTGAAATCGATTCCTTCAATTTTTACATTATATAATGTATGCTCATTAACTAAAACAAAATTAACGATTGTAGAATGTTTATAATTTGTATTTGTTGGAGTTGATGCAGCGGTTAACTCAATTATTGAAGCAGTACTATATTTTAATGTATACTTCTTGATTTTAACCATTTGAATAATCAATATAATTGAAAGAATAATTGTTGGAATTAAGAAATAGATAGCTTTTAAATTAAAGCAGATTCCGATTGTTGGACCTAGATTCAAAATAAAGACTAAAATTCCATAGGCTTTAATTGTGTTTTTTTGTTGGTTGTAAATTTTTGAAATGATTGCTAAAATAGGTGCATCATTCATTTTTTTTGACTTGTTTTCATTTCCTTTTGAGTCGATTTCTTCACTTGATTTTTGTTTTAAATCTATAGGCTCTTCAACTAATTGCTTTAACTCTTCATCATTTTCAATTTCTGTTTTTTGTGCAATTGTTGAAACCTTTCCTTTAATAATTCCAGTTTTGTAATCCAAAGCCAACCAAATTGTTTCCGAGTAATCTATTTTATTCGATAAATTCAAAAATAAGGTATTGTCCAACCAAGCAATTTTATTGATTCTAAAGTAATTCAAGATTGGTTCATTCTTATTGAAAAAGTGAACTATTTCCCCCATTTCATTCATTACAATTATCTGTTCTTTTGCGTTTAAAAAATAGAGATTATTAGCAAAAAAGCCATTGTAAAACATCCACTCTTCAGTCACGGGTAACTTGATCTCAATTTCTTTTCCTGAAGTAATTTCAATCAAATTGAAAAATATATTATCCCTAAAACTATAATTAAAGACTGTATCAACACCTTTAACTTCATTTACAAATTCTGAAAAATATTTTTCTGATTTAATTTCTTTTTTAGAAAAATTAGGCGTAGTTACTAATTGATCAACATTTTGAATATCTAAATAATTGTTTAGTTCAACAAAAGCTTCGAGACAACGTTTTGATTCACGCTTATGATTTTCAACATCTTGAATATACTTTTCTGATTCATAATATGATACTGTAT
>JBKDZA010000239.1:0-8536 GCA_046308455.1 Fluviicola sp. | reverse complement strand
GCTGATTAGTACTCACATATTTTGGACGAGATGCACGGTTTTTTGATGCTTTTTTCATTTTTCCTTGCACTTGATCCTGCAAAATTAACTGTTAACTCAATAAAATCAAAGAGTTATACTTTTTCAGCAGACCCTAATTACTTTGATAAATTGTTCTTTGTTTATGTAAGCATCTATTTCATTTGAAATGACCTTATTAACATATTTACTTCCAACGTATAATGAATAACGGATTTTGGATTTATAAAACCCTTTAAAGAAAGGAATGTCAAAACTCCAATATTCATCTTTTTCTAGAGCGACTCTATGATAACTATTACCACAGTCACTTGATGGTAAACAAGATATGGGTTGCCATTCAAATTTATCGTTAAGCGCTTCAGCAATAATATTAAGTCTACTATCGACTGCATTTAATGTTATTAAAGTGTCTGTTCTATTAACTAAATATAGTTTACACGCAAGAATATTTCCATTAATCACTGAAGTATCACTTGGGTTTAAAACCAAATAAAAACCTTTTCTTTTAAACCTTTTATCTATTTTCTTGGGTAAATTATCAGATATTGCTTCTCCATTTGATTTCATTTTGCTTTTTGGACTACTATATGCATAACAATTTCCATAAAACTGAGAATAAAGACAGAGACTATCAAGACTGTTTTCAATTTTTTTTGAAGATGAACTTTGTCTAAAAACATCATTTTCTGATTCTTCATTTTTTGACTTAGATTGTTGGTTACATGAAACTAGTCCAACTACAAAAATTAAAAACATTAAATAGTTCATCATAAAAATTAAAGAGAATAGTTAGAAAAAAATATTATCACTTTAGATTTGGATTAATTCATCTTTAAATTTTCGCCATTAACTCAGCTTTCATTTTCTGCGAAGTTGATTCTTCCAATTTAAAAGATACTGTTTGTTTATCTGTTATTGTAATTTTTTTAATTGCAAAAAATGGCTTATTGTCTTTATACGCTGTTGCCAAAATCGTTGCTGTTTCACCAACAGGAAGTTCTTGCTTCTCTTCATCATCGTGTGAAAAACTAAATGTATTATCCCTTTTTTGATAACCTGGTAAATACATGTTTTGAGTTATTAATGTCACATAAATAAAATTAAAGTCCTTTTCGTTTTCTATTGATGTTATCAATTCAACTTCTTTAGTTCTCGGATCTTCCAATAATCTATCAATATTCGCCCAGCCTAATTTTTTTATTGAAAAGATGTAGCTTGTTTTAGTGTCTTCAGCAAATGAATTCTGACCCTTTTCATTTTTGAAAACTTCTTTAGAAGTTAACAGTTTTTTCTGTTTAATGAAATGAACAGTATATTCATCAATTTTAAAAACAGAATCTTTTGATATTTTTAAACCATCCCCTGCCCAAGCAATTCTAGAAACCTCATCAGTCACATAAGAAGGTTCTTCGCCTTTAGCAAAACCATCAACTCGATAATAAATATTCGTTGTTTTTACAATTGTATCAGCTTTAATTTTTTCCTCTTGTTTTTCTATTTCTGGTAATTTTATTGGATTCACCCACTTAATTCCAGTTGAATCTTGTTTGCCTTCAAAAACGGACATTCCTTCTAGCGTTTCTTTCGTTGGCATTGTAATTGAAATGGATTTGTTGGATGCAATCGATACTTCTTTACCATTCGCCTCAGCATTTAAATAAATCATTCCCCCTGTTTCAAGTGGTTTACCATTATAGGTCGTAGTTAAATTTCCTAAAACCATATCAATCGGAGTCAAAGCTTCTATTAATTGAATTTCAACTTTCCCTTTGATTTTTTTTCCATTTTGGTCTACAAAAATATTTTTGTCAATTTTCACTTTAGTACCAGATTTCCCAGTAATTGTATTGTCTTTAAATATATCAATCGTAAAAGACTGCGTTTTAAGATTGTCAACGGAGTAGATTTTTGTGAAAACATCAGTTGAACCTTGCTTGTCTTGGTTTTCTGTTACATTCTCAACTTCATTACATGAAAACAATATAAGTGTAATTGAAATAAAGATGATTTTTTTAAAATTTGTCATAACGTATAATTTGACCAAAGGAATTTAGAGGTCGTAAAGCAACACGAATATACAATTTTATTCAATACTTTTTAAACCTTCAGCTTTTCAAATGACTTCACAAACCCTCACATTGAAATCTTGCGCATCAATAGTTCCAAAGGTCCATTTTTGAATTTCTTAAACCATAAAATGCTGAACAAAACACTCACTATATAAAAAGAAAGTGCATACAAAAAGATGTAATATGCTGCTGTTGGTGGTTCGTCTTCTAATAAACCCGTGTAATGTTTACCTGTTAGGAAAGCCATCCCAATCATCCCAATTGTCAAATGGAACACATAATGTGAAAGTGTCATTTGTCCTGTTTTTTGTAATGCCAAAATGATTTTACTCGTTGAGAATTTTTCACCTATGAACATACAAAACGGAATGACCATCAATGCAAAGCCCATTGTAACGAGAACAAAAGGTAAAAAAGGTGGGAAATATTCCGCTTGAATGTACTTGGTCCAAAAGTCATCAAAGAATTCTTTTTCAGCAAGAAATCGTAGAACATGAACAGCTGAAAACAGAAGTAATCCGACTAAAAACACGTTTCGTTTCACCTTGAAATCCTGCCAATTCAATCGACCCAACCACATACCTAACAGAAAGTAAGAAATCCATGGGAAAATCGAATTCCAGCCATTGTAAAAAGTATTTCTCAAAAATCCTGTTGGCGTCCAAAAGTCAGTATACCTAAAACTTGTAAAATCCCAAGCTGTTTCAATCGGAATCACCATAAATAACACATGAAAAATGATGATCGCAAGTGCAGCACCCAGTAAATAATAACGTTTTGGAATAAAAAGTAGAAATGCCGCAAAGTGCATGTACCCTCCGTAAAAATGTAAAATGTCACCCGTCCACCAATTGTAGAGCAACAAACCCAACGCGAATAAAAACCAAGACCTTTTTAGAATTTTAGATTTCAACTTTTTCTTTTCAGTATTCGTGTAATCAATTCGATTAGTCATCAATGAAACGCCCATTCCCGCACAAATGATAAAAATTGCAGTTGAATTTCCCGTAAACAAATTAAGAAAACGCCCCATGCCATCACTTGGATTTACCAAGTTACCAAAACTGAAATTAAAATTCACGATATACATCCCAAAAATGGCGTATGCCCGAGCGATGTCAAATCCAATAATGCGTTGTTGCATGATATACGCGTGTTTGTTCTACAACAATAAGTGGAACGAAAGTACTTTTTATTAGTAAAACGAGTTCACAAAAAAATCTAAAATGCCAATTGATTTAATTTAGTACATCTTTTTCATTTCCATCAATGATAAAAAATCAGCAAATCAAAAGTGAGCGTTTTCCCAAAAGTATTGTCTTGGTCAAAAAGTTGGATGAAGAAATTTAAATCTATCGTGTGAATTTTTAATAATTGATAATTGCTTTGTGTTCTTATTGTCTTTGTGGTTAATTTTCTTTAAAATCTTTGCGTTTCAATCGTGGCGACTTTGCGGCGTGGCGTTTAAAAAAATCACCTCCCTCAATCCCTTCCTCTAGGAGGGAAGCAGTTTTTTCGTTTTAAAAAAGTTGGTTATTGACCGTTAAAATCTTTAAAAATTCTTTGACTGTTAATTTTAGCAAATCAGCAACAAGCGTTTTTCGCCAAGGTTTTCAAGTGGTGCACGATGGATACACGGAGGAACTTGCATTTCAGGATGTTCTGTTGTCAAGCGCCATAAGTTTCCAAGACCTAAATTGATGATCTGAGCGTCAGTTTGAGCTTGGTAATGCAAATCCAAAAAGTTTTCTGTCAAGAAAGATTCAAAACCTTCTTCAGTTCCTTGAAATTGTTGCCGCAATTGGTGTCTAATTTCAGGCAACAAAATTTTCTGCGTCGCTTGTGCATTAGAAACAATATCACTCGCTGCACCGAAGTAGGTACACAAAAAGGTGTCGACTGGAATTGGAGAACGGTCCACGTGAAAAGAATAAACGTCGGTTGGGAAATAGGGGTTTTCGTTGTCGCTCTCGTAATGTTTTATAATATTCAAGCTCGGGGCAGCTCCAAATTCAGTCAACAAGCGCATGTCTTCAAGTAAAACCAGACGAGCAAGTTGACCTTCCATACTTAATTCAAGATCCATCAAATCCTCAGCATCGATTTCAATCATATTCCCCGAAAAGGAAATCTTCTCCACGATTTCAGAAAAATCCCCAACTAGCGAACGCTTCCAACAAAGTGCATTCACTTCTCCTTGAAAGGTCGTTGAAACGAGGTCTTGAAAACTCGAGACTTCACGAATGTGTTTGTTTGGAGAAGATTCAATCATTTTTGTTCTTTTTAATTTATTGGAAAAGAATCCCTCAAAGGAACAATAATTTTATCGATTAATGGTAATGGATGCGATTAATCGCATCCAAACTTACCGTCAATTTTAAATAGTACATTTTTCAACAAGTAATGCAATCAAATCGGATTCAGTTGTTTTTGTGTACAAACGATTTGACTCAAAATAAACGTGGGGATTTTTTTGATTCATCTGTATAGTGTCGTTTTCTTCAAACGTACCCTTGAATTCCAACACTTCATGTGTAGCCCAAGAATCAGATGAATTGCTAACTTCATTTTCAACTTTAAAAGAAACTTTTTTAGCTGATTCTAGATATGCTCCCCAATAAGTATATTCCGGTTGGCCGAATACAGTAAATCCTTCTTTTTTAAAATTCAGAATTTCTTTTTTGAGGTAATTTGCATCGCCCCCAGGTACTTTTTTAAACAGAACAGCATTTTCTTCTACATAAAATTTTATCAAATATAAATTGAAGGAATCTGTTTCTTCAATTGCATAATATAAGTTTGTATTCATTTTTTAAATTTTTTTTATTTCAAAACGGTCACATGACCTCTCAATTCTTTGTTCAGTTTTTTGTTTCCTGTTATAGTAATTTTCCAAACATAAACACCATCTTGAACTAATTTACACTTTTTGTAGGTTCCGTCCCACGATTCATTTGGATTTTTACTTTCAAAAACGATTTCACCCCAACGATCAAAAATTAAGAGCTCATAATCAAAAGTGCCATTGTATGAAATAATTGGCTGGAAACTATTATTAAATTCGTCTCCATCTGGTGTAAAACTATTCGGAACGTAGATAATGAAATCTTCGTCAATCGTTAACACAATACTTGTCGTGTCGACACAAATTCCATTAATTGCAATTAACTCGATTTCAAACTCATTACTCGTTGTAAAAACGTGTGTCGGATTTTCTTGATTACTGCTCGTACCATCCCCAAAATTCCACATCCATTGAACGTCATTTGTACTTAAATTCAAAAACTCAACTTCAGTGTTCACTTCTGGTAAATTAGGGTTAAAAACAAAAGATGCTGTTGGCTCAACTAACACTTCAATGTGATGCGTTGAAGCAATTTCTAATTGACATCCAAGTGAATCAATTACTTCTAATTGGATCAAATAATCTCCACTTGCTTGATATGCGTGAACAGCTTGTTGTTCATTCGAAAATTCTCCATCACCAAAGTCCCAATACCAACTTGTAATAGGAATGCTTGAGTTAACAAAAGCCGTGAAATCTGTCAGTAAGGGATTACATCCAATCGTATCATTGATTGTATAAGATATAGCAAGTACATTCTCTGTAATTTCAATTGAATCTTGCGAAACACATTGTCCAATTGATGCAACAACACTATAAACTCCAGAGTTTTTTACAACGATAGAGCTAAGTGAATCACCAGTTGACCAAGAAATCGTTTCCCAAGAATTTCCAATATCTAAGAGCAAGCTATCCTCTGAACAAATAAATTGATCGTTTCCTAAATTTAATGCAACCACATCCATTGAAACTATAATTGTATCTGAAGCTGTGCAAGCATTTGAATCAGCAGTTGTAACCCAATATGTTCCAAAATTGGAAATGGCTAATTGTTGGTTTGTCGTCCCGTTGTTCCACAAATAGGAAACAGAATTATTTCCAGCGTCGAGCACAAGATTCGGATTACACAAAGTGGTGTCAGCACCCAAATCGAGAAGTGGACTTACCAAGGTGACATTAATTGAATCGACATCAAAACAATTTGCAAAATTTGCAGTCACAAAGTAAAGTCCAGAAGACGTTACGAAGTATGTTGAAAGTGTTGAATTATCTTGCCACACGTAAGTTGAAAATCCAGAATCAGCAGTTAATTGGATGTGATCACCACAAATAACTGTATCCGATCCCAAATCTAAAACAGGTGGATTGAGAACAGTAATCGTACAAAAAGCAGTATCACTTTCTCCAATTGAGTTTGTTGCAATGACAGAATAAGTTGTTGATACATTTGGACAAACAGAAATCGTGTCATTTGAAAGTAAAATACCATTGTCCCAAACAAATGTTACCGAATCTAAATTCGAAGTAGAATTTACGATTAAGTCGATACATGTGCCTGAACATATCGTATCAGAAAACAAGCTAATTGAAAAACCGCAATCAACTGTAACAGTTTGAATTAGGGTGTCGATATGTGAGGAACAATTTTCAACGATTAATTTGACTTGATAATTTCCATTTGAAAGATACGTGTGAGTTGGTGAATTAACTGTTGACGTATTTCCATCTCCAAAATCCCAAAAGATAGATTTAAAACTATTGCATCCCGTTGTTGAATTATTTGTAAAATCAACTGTTAAACATGCTGCTGAGTAGGAGAAATCTGCGATAACGCTATCCGGTTGAAAGATCCACATTGCGTCACTTTCAGTGAGAGCTCCTTGTCCACCAAACAGATAAAATCCTTTTTCATTCGACCAAGATTGTGCACCTGCTGAAACTGGTGGAATATTAGCATTTGAAAAGACACCTTGAGTTCCAGGAACTTCGTTTGTTGTGGAACCTTTTAAATAAGTGAAGCAATTTGTAGTTGGATTGTATCTCCAGATATCGTTGTAAACTGGCGACATTGTACAGAAATTTCCTCCACCAAAAAAATACATATTGTCACAATTGTCCACCCAATCTGCACGCATTTCAGATCTTGTAACAGGATGAATTGTTGGATCATTTTCAACACAACTTTGAGGGTAAACTTGTGCTTGTCCAAAATCACTTTGATCAATTCTTCTACATCTCCATTGATTGACTGTTGGGTTGTATTCCCACATTTCCGTTTGAAGAGTTCCCAAATTACGATTCACAAGCATCCATAAATGGTCGTCGGAAGTAATCCACATGGTATACAAAACACCAACTGCTGGACATGCTGAAAATCCTCCTGGAGTATTGTTCAATCCAAACACATTTATTGTTCCATACGTCGGATTGATGGTGGTGCTTCCATTTCCTTTCATCCATGTCCAATTATTCGTTGTAGGATTAAATTTCCACAGATTCCCGTCAAATTCAGTATACAACCATAGCATTCCATTTGAATCTGTCCAATGACAATCCGTTTCGTTGCAAGTTCCAGGATTTACAGTTGGTGATTCCACACCTTGAATTCCGTAAACTGGTGGTCCAGGAGTTGAATTTCCTTTCATCCACGTCCACATATTTGTCGCAATCGAATATTTCCACATATTGTTTAATCCATTTGGACCGAAAAGCCACAAATTTCCATTAAAATCCGACCACATGGGATGACCGTAAGTTGCTTGTCCAGGGTGATTTGTAGCCGCAGCAACACCTTGAGTTCCATAAGTTGGTGCGAGTCCATTTGCGGTAAAAGAACCATTAACTAACATCCATTGATTGATTGTTGGATCAAATTTCCAAAGATCACTTTGTGCTTCACCAGCGAAGAGCCAAAAATTTCCATTTTCATCTTTCACTCCAGAAGAAGAATAGCGTCCTAAAGGAGAGTTTCCTAGAGCAAATGTTCCATTTGTTGGTACAGCAGAAATCACATCACCATGAACTCTTTTCCAATTCCCTTGAGCAAATGATTCAAAAAAAACAACTAATAAAACAAACAGAGTTATCAATCTTTGCATAACTTTTTTTAGTCAATACTTCTGTTTTTCTGAAAAGGTTGTATTAAAATAATTTTTCAGACGTTTATCGTACTATGATTTTAAGAATTCAATTTACAGGATGTGATTTAATGCAACCACAATTAATTACAATTTTATTGAAAGAAATTAGATAATCAATATGTTTTTGATAAATCTTAAATTATTAGTTTTACCTAAATTTCAATTGAATGAATAAATTTCTAAAAATCAAATGAACTCCTTAAAAAATAGATTTTTAGTTTTAATTACTTTTTGTCTAATTCCACGGCTGATTTTTGCTCATGGAGAAGAAGTTTTATTATTACTTTTCCAAGATGTGATTGTATTCATCATTCTTCTTTTACTTCACATTTTTATTGATTGGAAATTGACTGGAAGAACTAACTACATGACAAAATTTATAAACAATTGATTATCAGTAAATTAATCAACATTTTACTTGTTTAAAACCTTGAAAATCAGTATCTTAGATGATGTTACCA
>JBKDZA010000238.1:0-2468 GCA_046308455.1 Fluviicola sp. | reverse complement strand
AGCGATTCATTATGGACAATCCATTTTTGAAGGAATGAAAGCAAATAGAATGGAAGATGGAGGTATTTCTATTTTCCGTCCAGATATGAATGCAAAACGATTCATTGAGTCGTGTGAGCGCATGTGCATGCCTATAATTCCAGAAGAAATTTTTGTTGAATGTGTCCGTAAAATCGTTGAAGTAGAAAAAGATTGGATTCCAAATAAAGAAGGTTATTCACTTTATTTACGTCCATTCTTGTTCGCAACGGATGAATTCATTGGAATTCGCCCTTCAGAAACATACAAATTTGTCGTTTTTTGTTGTCCAGTTGGAGCGTATTACAGCGAACCAGTAAACATCAAAATTGAAGAATATTACACACGTGCCGCTCAAGGTGGAGTTGGACGTGCAAAAGCTGCTGGAAATTACGGTGGTGCGTTATATCCTGCAAAACAAGGTCAGTTGAAAGGATATCACCAATTGTTGTGGACAGATGCAAAAACGCACAGGTACATAGAAGAATCTGGTACAATGAACATTGTTTTTGTCATTGATGGAAAAGTGATTTCACCTTCTGAAGACGATGATACCATTTTAAGAGGAGTTACAAAACGTTCAGTTTTAGACTTAGCTAAATTGTGGGGATACGAAGTCGAAGAAAGAAAAGTAACTGTAGCTGAAATAGTTAAAGCGAATCAAGAAGGTCGTTTAACTGAGGCTTTTGGTGCTGGAACTGCTGCTACAATTGCTCATGTTGCAAAAATTGGATACAGAGATACTGATCTAGTTTTACCGAGTATTGAAAGCAGAACTTTTTCTTTAAGAATTCATAAATATTTAGATGATTTAAAAGCTGGGAAAGTGGAAGATCCATTCTCTTGGAATTTAACGGTTTAAGAATTAAAGAGGAGTAAAATCCTCTTTTTTTTATGGAAAATATTCTCAGATTACATCATAGACTTAAAATCAGGTCATGAAAAATTTCACAATTTTATTTTTACTTCTTTGTTCTTTTGGTCTGAAAGCACAAACTGTAGTTCGCATCCAAACTTTTGATAAAAAATATGGAGATCCTGTAAGCCAAGTATTGGTAAGCATGGAATCTGGAGATAATCTCGAAAAAAAGTATACATCAAAAAAAGGGGAGGTATTTTTCACGATAACTTCTACTGATAGTGTTCGTTTTAGTTTTGATCACGTTTCTTTTCAAGCAATCAATCCAGTTCCAATTAGAAAATATTCAACAACAAAAAAAGATACAATCACACATTTTGTGCGCATGTATGTGGTGAAAGAACGTGAATTAGATGTTATTAAAGTTTATCCAGTTGGAAGACCTGATACTGTATTTGGATCTAAACGTCTCTCAGTATCTGATTTTGAGTTTTTAGCAAATGGAAATATGTTGTTATTGACGTATCCAAAAAATATTAAAAAAGGAACTGAACTATTAATTTACGATGGTTTTCAAGTAAGAGGTGAAGTTCCGATTGAAGGAAAAGGGACAGAGTTAATCAGAGATTACCGTGGAAATCCACATCTAATTACTGAGAACACAGTTTTTGGTTTGTATTTGGAAGGAGAACGCATTCAATTAGGTCAGGTAGACAAAGGGTATTATTTCAAATACATTGCACCAATTGTTGATACAACACATACGAAATACTTTTTCTCGAATTACAATCCAGACATCCCGACATTTGATTATTTCACGTATGATTTAATTGATAGTTCGTATCAGAAAATCGCTAAGATTACAGATGATTTAATGATGGAATTGTATCGTAGTGAATACAAATGGGTGGATGTTAGAACGAAGCTTTGGGCACGTGAAAAAGAACGTGAAACAGGTATCGATAAAGAAATTTGGGTAGGAGCAAGTTACTTTACACAATCAATTTATTACAAAGAATTGTATGCACCTTTATTTAGAAAAAATGACACGATAATATTATTTGATCATTATCAAAATTGGTTGTATCGTTTTTCTGAAACTGGTGAGTTGTTTGATTCTATTGCAATTTATCACCATATTCAACCAAAAGAAACTGGATGGAAAGAAAATATCTTGCAAGATCAGTTGACGGGTGAAATTTATATGTATTATGAAAAAGACGGGAAATCTTCTTTGCGTTTATTTGATATCAATACTGGAAAAGTGGGAGCTCAAATTCCTTTGAGTTTCAAATATGTGGAAAAAGTGCTGATCCGTCAAAACTTTGTTTATTACACTTATCGTCCATTTGAATCGGTGTCAAAGAAATTTCTTTACAGAGAAAGATTACCTTTTGATTTCTTGATTCAGAATGTAAATAACGATAAGATTATTTCAAAAGAATGATCGGTAATTAGGGTCTGCTGAAAAAGTATAACTCTTTGATTTTATTGAGTTAACAGTTAATTTTGCAGGATCAAGTGCAAGGAAAAATGAAAAAAGCATCAAAAAACCGTGCATCTCGTCCAAAATATGTGAGTACTAATCAGC
>JBKDZA010000237.1:0-13940 GCA_046308455.1 Fluviicola sp. | reverse complement strand
GGAATTATAGGCATGCACATGCGCTCACACGACTCAATGAATCGTTTTGCATTCATATCTGGACGGAAAATAGAAATACCTCCATCTTCCATTCTATTTGCTTTCATTCCTTCAAAAATGGATTGTCCATAATGAATCGCTGACATAGCTGGATGCATTTGAATTGGTCCAAAAGGAACAATCTCAGGTGTTTTCCATTCACCATCAGCGTAATCCATAATTAACATGTGATCTGAAAACACTTTCCCAAAAGGTAAGTTTTCCCAATCCACTTTCGAAATTTTCGATTCTGTTGTCGGGGTGACTTTAATCGATTTTATTTGACTAATCATACAAGTATATAGAAATGCGAATATACCCAATAATGAGATTTATATCAATAAAACTGAAATAAATTTTAAAAATTTAAACCTATCTTCGCATAAGTGGATAAAAGTAGAAACATACTAAAACAATTTTGGGGATTCGATCAATTCAGACCTTTTCAAGAGGAAATTGTGGACCATGCAATCTATGGAAAGGATGTTTTAGCTTTACTTCCAACTGGAGGAGGTAAATCTGTTTGTTTTCAAGTGCCTGGTTTAGCGTTAAATGGACTCACAATCGTGATTTCACCCTTAATTGCTTTAATGGAAGATCAAGTCAATGAATTGAAGCGAAAAGGTATCCCAGCAAAGGCAATTACTTCTGCAATGAGCTATCGAGAAATTGATATTGCACTTGACAATGCACGTTTTGGTGGATTGAAATTTTTATACGTTTCTCCTGAAAGAATTCATACTCGAATATTCCAAGAACGCTTCAAATTGATGGATGTTGGATTATTAGTAGTTGATGAAGCACACTGTATTTCTGAATGGGGACACGATTTCAGACCTTCTTACAAAATAATTTCACATTTAAGAGATATTCATACGAATGTTCCTATGATTGCTCTAACAGCGACAGCAAACGAACATGTGAAAGCTGAAATCTGTGATTTGTTGAAATTACGTAAGCCTGAAATCATTGAAGCGCCATTCAATCGACCGAATATACGATACGATGTTGTTTTGACTGAAAATAAACGAAAAGACATCTTGAATTATATTCAAAATCGACCAGATGAAACTGGAATCGTTTATTGTCAAACTCGACGAAGTGTAAAGGAAATTACCAAACTACTTTTAGATGAAGGAGTTTCCGTTCAACTGTATCATGGAGGTTTGACACATGTCGAACGTACACTTTCACTTCAATCTTGGCTTTCAGAGAAAACGAAAGTGATGGTAGCAACAAACGCTTTTGGAATGGGAATTGACAAAGGAAACGTACGTTATGTCTTGCATGCGGAACTTCCAGATAGTCCTGAAGCTTATTTCCAAGAAGCCGGAAGAGCCGGAAGAGATGGAAATAGTTCGAGTACTTTTATATTTTATGAACATCGAGATATTTCTATTTTAAAAGAACGTGTTGAAAGTCAATTTCCTGAAATCAATGAAATAAAACGCGTTTACCGTTCGATGTGTAGTTACTTGCAATTAGCAGTTGGATCAGGAAACAATGAAACTTATGAATTGAATATCGTTGAAATGGCACGAAGATTTTCATTGCAAATTCCATCCGTTTTTACAGCATTACGCATACTTGAAATGAATGGAGATATTCGTTTTTCAACTGATTTAATGAAAGGTTCACGAGTGAAAATCGCAATTGACAACATGCACTTGTATCGTTTTCAATTGAGTAATCCAACTATTGATCCTTTGACGACCTTTATTTGTCGCTTGTATTCAACCTTATTTGAAGAATTCAATGAAATTGACGAAGATTTAATTAAAAGAAAACTAAATATCTCCACTGAAACTTTACACCAACAATTGAAGTTTTTAGAAATGAGTGGAGTTATTGATATTAATTGGAGAAGTTCTTTGCCTCAAGTTACTTTTTTACATGAACGATTTGCTGACGATTATTTATCGTTAAAGCCAGAAGTCTATCGATTGCGAAAAGAACGCGCGCTTTACCGCATGGAAACGATGTTGGAATATTTGGAAACTGAATCCTGTAAAGAAGCCTTTATTTTGTCGTATTTCGGTCAAAAAGGACGAAAATGTGGTAAATGTTCTAGTTGTTTGAAAAATACGATTTCAGAAAAAGAAATTGATGTATTGATCTTGACACAATTGGAAAAATCGTTAAGCATTGTTGAATTGTTGCATCATTTTGATCCGACAATTCATGAATTGGTGAAGGGGCGATTGAAGGAGTTGTTGTCGGAGGAGAAAATTGTTTTGGTTGGTGAAAATCAGTTGAAGAAAAAGAAGTGAGGATGTGTACGGATGTGATGAATCACATCCTGTACTAAGCTCTCAATTATTTATTTATGATTGTATTTCTTAAATCTGCGACTTCACGTTGAAGATCTTGGATACTTTGTGTCAATTGTTGGTCGTCGGCTCTTAATTCTGGAAGTTCTGGTGAGATGTAGTTCACAAATTTCCAAATTTCTAAAATGTCATTTGCATGAACGAAGTAAGGCGCATAAATTGGATTTGTTGAACACAATTCCAGAGATTGTTTTTTGTCGATGTAGTTATTTACTACTTTAAAAACGATTCCATCTTCACGTGTAACAACGATACAAGGTGTTCCACTTTTGATTCCCGACCAACTTTGTAAGTATTCACCTACAACATAAGATCCATGAGAAACTGGAGGCATTGAATCGCCAGCGATTGGGAAAGAACGGTATTTTTTGTTTTTAGATAAAAACGGCAAGCTAAATGTTGGCAACACTTTCAAATAATCTGGATCAGCGTAACCTGATGTATAACCAGCGCGAGCTTGCTGAGGAATCAATTCGATCAATTCTTCGTCGTTTTGATCGACAACAGAAGTTAGAATACGTAATTTACTTCCATTAATATCATTAAAAATTCCAGAATGAATAGTAGCCCAATCAGAATCAGTAAAGGTTGCGAAATCTTTTTTAGCTAAATCATCGATTGGAACATTGTAGTAATTCGACAAAGCGATTAAGGTCTCAATACTTGGTTCAGCGATAGCATTTTCATAACCAGAATAAGAACTTCTTGTTAATCCTAAATCCATTGCCACTTCTTCTTGTGACATTTTTTTTGCTTTACGCAAGAGCTTTAAATTATTCCCGATTACCATAACGTGTAAATTTTAATCAAAAATAGTACAAATAATTAATCTGACAACTTTTTAAGCGTTTTATTTTTAAAAAACCACTCTTTTGTGTTTGTAGATACAAATTTAAATTCTTTAAAACGAACCCTGCGCGGGATTAGATGGAAAGCCCACAGTTTCTTTTTCTAGTTTTCTCGGCAGAAAACAGCGCCCTTGGAAGCTAGTTTTATAACGACAAGGGGATTAATCTACTCAAGGGGATTAATCCCCTTGAACAACAGAAAAAGAAACGAGGACTTGAAAGCGAAGACCGATATCGCAGCCATATTAATTTTCTATCTATCTAAAAAGTGGCGGTTATTTCAGCAGAATAACAAATCCAGCTGGGCGTTGTTTTCATTCTAAAGAGAAATATTTTTAAAATTTCATGCAATCACCATGACCTTTTGCTATGCATGTAATGCCTTGTTTGAAAATGTAGTATACTCTGAATTTGTCACCAGAATTTAAGCTAGTTATATCATTTAAACTAACTGAAATCGCATCACTGTAAATAGAATTTAAACTAAATAAAAGATTGAAATCTTCATCAACAAATCGTAATTGTAACTCAACATTTGAATCTTTCTGATAATTGAGGTTTAAAATATCAGAACAAGGATTTGGAAATGCTGGAGAAACCATCATCGAACTATCGTTAGTATAATTAAACGATAAACTTGAGAAATCGGAAAACAAATCTTTCTCAATTTGTAACCAAGTCTCATTTTCTCTCCAATCAGTTGTGTCAACACCTCCTATAATAACTGCATTTTGATCAGTTGACGTTATTCCTGTAAATTCTGGAATTCCATTTTCAGCATCTTTATCACATGAAAATAAAATAGATAAAACAACAATTTTCACTATTAATAAATATCTCATTTTACTTGATTTTGATTATTAGTACTTTTCTTAAATACTTTCCTTCTAGATTCGAACTTAATCGGTTCACCAATAGCTTGAGAATAGATTTTTGTGAATTTAGCTCCGATGAAAATAATTTGTGACGTGTAGTAAATCCAAGCCATTAAAACCAATAAAGTACCTGCCACTCCTGATTTACTTCCGAAGAAATAATTCGATAGATAATGATTGATAATCAACTGTCCTAAATACAATAAAATACTTGTCACCAAGGCTCCGTAAAGCGCACTTTTCCATTTTACGTAACCATCGTTGACATACTTTAAAACGATTGTAAACAAAATCGAATTCGTGAAAATGGTGAAAATAAAGATGACCACTTTAAGAATGATAAACTTGAAGTTGTTTAATTCTCCAAACCAATGATTTAAAACTGTCATCAAAATAGTTTCACCAAAATATGCCATCAATATTACAACTCCAAAAACAGGAAGAAAAAGTATAGAAATTAACTTTGTTCCGATGTTGTATTGAATGCGTTTACGTTTACTTTTGATTTCTACCTTGATATCGTAAAACTCATCGATACTCATCCGCAAAGTATTCAACAAAGCTGAACTTGTTAGTAATAAAGTCACAATTCCAATCACACTCATGAATAAATTCCCCTTGTCGATATTCACTTCATCGAGGAAACTCAAAATTCCTGAAGTATCTTTCAAACCAACATTTTCCTCAAGTACAGAATTGATAATCTCCAACATTCGGTCTTTTCCTATGAATTGTCCGAAACTTGAAATTGCCAAGTATAACATTGGAATCAAAGCGAAAATTGCATAATATGCAAGTGCTGCACCGTGAAAAAATGAAGGTTCTTGAAAAAATTCAACAATCGTCTTACGTGCAATTTTAAGTGCAGAAACAGATTTTACTTTTGGCGTTTCTTGATTCATTCTACTCCTATTTCAATGTGCAAGTTAGTTCCTTTTTCAATATGATTTGCTTGATAAAGAATAACGCGTTCGTTTTTTAGTGTTTTGAATTCATTTCGAAAATAAAACCCACAAAACTGAGATGACTTAGAAATCAATTGAATTCCATTTTCTGACACAATTCGAAATTGATTTGGTCGGAACAAGACTTTTTTACGATTGATCGTGATTTCATTCAATTCGCCAAAGAAACGTCCTTCAAAATAACTATTCGGATGATTGTAAAATCCTTGCGGAGAATCCATTCGATCAAATTTACCCTCGTTTAAGAAATAAATTTTAGAGCTCCACTCCATTGTGTCTTGTCCTTCGTGTGACACAAGAATCGTGGACATTTTACGCACTTTTGACAATGCTTTTAAATATGCACCAACTTTTTGTTTTAAGTGAACATCTAAATGTGCGAAAGGTTCGTCCAATAACAAGACCTTTGGTTCAACTGCCAAAGCTCGAATAATTGCCAAGCGCTGTTGTTCCCCTCCAGAAAGTGAAATTGCTTTTTGATCAGCTAAATCAGTCAATTCAACCAAATCCAATAATTCATCAGCAAATTCATTGCGTGTTTCAATTGGTAGATACAACATTTTTTGAATGACATTCTCACGAACAGAATGAAATTGATCCAAACCAAAATCTTGATTTACAAGTTGAATTTCAGGATGTCCAGGAATCAATAATTCGCTTGGACCTTTTACTTTTTTCCCTTCGAACGAAACTGAACCAGAACTAGGATCAAGTAAACCACCTAAGATTTTCAGAAAGGAAGATTTCCCTCCTCCACTTGCTCCAACAATTCCAACAATTTCGCCTGGTTTCAATTTGAAATCAATCGACGATAAAATGGGACGCGAAAAAACGAGTGCTATTTTTTTCGCTAGTAACATTATCCTCTCAAAGCTTTTGGAAAATCAGAAAGTCGAATGTAAATTCCTGGAATTGGATTCTCAACAACTTCATCGTCGTTTAAAATCACAGTCAACTTCGATTTTTCAGTATCTAGAATGTATTCATCAACTGCTTTTTCAGAAAAGACAAGTGGCGTTACATTTTTTCCTTCTTGAATCAAGAAAATCATCACATTTGGAATGTCATACGAAAACGTTGAACCATCTCCTTGTTCACCAGAAAGTAAATATGTTTGATCACGTTCAACTGTACACACCATATCGCCACCTTTTACGCGGAATTCATCTTCCCATTCGTAGCGAATGTTTTCAGGAGAATCATTTCCTTCGTGGTGTTCTTGTGCATATTCTTCTGAGAAAGATGCATTTTTAAGAAAAACGTTTACAGTATAAGCCATTATAAATTTGAATCAGTTGAATGTAATATTATTTGCTTTTCTTCCTTTGGAACTCGCAATAAAAGTAGGAATCCTCCAATAAAGAAGAAAGCAACTGAAACCACAGAAAAGCGCATGTCACCAGTTGCTAATTCCATAATTCCAAAGAATAAAGTTCCACAAACGATTCCGATTTTTTCAGTAGCATCGTAAAATGAAAAGTAGGAAGCGTTATCCGTTGTTTCAGGTAAAAATTTCGAATACGTTGAACGAGCCATTGCTTGTACGCCCCCCATCACTAAACCAACAGCACACGCTAACAAGTAGAATTGTACGGGAGTTGTAATGAAGAATGCAGCTAAACAAATACCAATCCAAATGCTTAATGAAATTAATAAAGTCTTAATATTTCCAATTTTATTTGAAAGACGTGACATTAAAAATGCTCCTCCAGCTCCAAGAAGTTGAATCAATAAAATGGCAATGATTAAACCGCTGTCGTTTTCTTTTCCTGTTTTAGGGTCTATTGGCCAATCAATTTCATGTTTAGCAAAGTAAGTTGCCATCAACATTACGGTTTGTACACCTGTATTGAAAAAGAAGAAAGCTGTTAAGTATTTTTTGAGACGTATTGTTTGACGGAATTCAAAAAACACATGTTTTAATTCTCGGAATCCCTTCCAAAAGTATCCTTTTTCTTTTTCTCTATTATTTGTAGTATTTGGCAATCTCCTGTATGTAAATTGAGAAAAACCAACCCACCAAAGTCCAACTAGAATAAAACAATATTTAGCAGGCATTGCCTCAATTTTGTCTGTTGTAGATGGATCATCGAAAAAATCAAAAATTGGAACCTGAATTAAAACCAAACAAATAATTAATAATACCATTGAGCCTATATAACCCATTGAAAATCCTCTAGCTGAAATTTTATCGTGGTCTTTCGGTTCAGCTATTTCAGGTAAATATGCATTATAGAAAACTAAACTATTCCAAAAACCGATACTAGCAAAAAAGAGACTTGTTAAACCTAATTCAATTCTAGCTGGTGAAAAGAAAAACAAAGTCATACATGAAAATGCTCCCATGTAACAGAAAAACTGCAAAAATCGTTTCTTGTTTCCTAAATAATCAGCAACTCCAGAAAGTAAGGGTGAAAAAAAACTTACAAAGAGAAATGATGCAGATAAAACAAAACTCATCAATGCAGTATTTGAAACTTCCCAACCAAAAAAGTTTACAGTGATTTCAACTCCAGAAGGAAGTTCTGTTTCATTCGGATGTAATTTTAAGTAATTTTCCGTGAAATATTTAGTAGTAACATTATCATAAAAAATTGGGAAAATTGCCGACGAAATCACCAAATTATAAACCGAATTCGCCCAGTCATACATGACCCATCCACGAATTGTTTTTTTGTCTCCTTTTTTAATTTGCATAATTCTGTAGTAATTAGTTATGCTTTAGTTTCCGTTTACGTAGTCTTGCAAGTATGCGTAATGCTCAGTCAATTCACCTTTTAAATTCGTTTCTGAAGCTCGTCCGATTACATCATCTGGGTCAGATTCAAACAAAGGAGGGAAAACATTTCTCAATAATTCGTTCCCAAAATCTTCAGATGCGTCTTTTGGTAATTCACATGGTAAATTATCGACAGCCATCACAACGATTGCATTTTCTGCATCCCAAGAAACTTCTTGTTGCGTTTCTGGGTCAAAACCATAAATCGCATCTCCGATTTTGGAAGGACGTAAAGTACAAGCAATCGGTCCTGCAATATCACATGAAATATCAGCAACCATTTTAATTCTATTTTTCGCTGATTTTAAATCATCAAACGTCAAAATGAATGGTGATTTCGAGCTCCAATAATGACATGCAATGTACATATCCGCTTGCTCACTAAATCGTCTGAAATTTGATTCGTATAAATGTGCATTCGCATAAAAATCAGCTTTATCAAATGGAGTGTTATCGATGCGTTTGTAGTAATCTTCTACTTCCAAATGTGTGAAAACTGGAGAATCAAAAGATTTCGTTAAAAATTCTTCAGGTGAAACTTCAGTAATTGGTAACAAATCCATGATTTCACGTGCTCCATTCCCTACTCGACCAAATCCAGTCAAAACAATTTTAGTATTGTTCGGGAAAACAACTTTTTTCAATTCATTTTCCATCTCAACGCGGTCGTGACATTCACATGCCTGCATTAAGTTGTATGTTTTCATCTTTTTACCGTAAGCCAAAATTCCGTTGTATGCACCAACAATTCCAGCATAACGTCCAAATCCGATAATTCGTTTGTTGAATTTATTTTTGATTGTTTCGTAATCGATCAATTGGATTTTTTTGTCCAAAATTGCTCGTAATAAATTGCGGTTATAGGGTTGCTTTTTAATCGTATGCGAAAAGAAAAGAAACTTTTTATTTGGAATTAAATCAGAGATATTCACTTCTTTAACACCCATGATGATGTCGCAATTTTCCAAAGAATCAACTATTTGAATTCCTTGTTCGCGGTATAAATCATCTGAAAAACAACGAATTGGTGAAGTTTGAACAACCACTTCCACATGTGGAAATTTTTCTTGAACCAATTTACATTGTTCGGGTGTCATTGGAACACGCTTATCTGGCGGAACTTTACCTTCTCGGATTACACCTAATTTTATTTTACTCATATCTTAATTTTCAAAACTGCCAATTGGCGTTTCTAATAAATAATTATCAATCAATTCACGGACACAGCCATCGCCACCTTTTTTGGTAAGAACGACATCAACAACGTGTTTCACAACATTTACAGCATCAGCAGGACACACTTTAAATCCAACTTCATTCATGATGGATAAATCATTGACATCGTCGCCAATCATTGCTACCTCATCCAATGAAAGATTCAATTCCTCACACCATTGTTTTAATATTGTGATTTTAGAATCTCTTCCTACGTAAACGCGATCTATTTTTAATGTTTTCGCTCTGTTTTTCACCATCTGATCGGTAAAAGCCGACGAAATTATCCCACAAATCAATCCTTTTTCTTGTGCTTTTAAAATGGCCATTCCATCTTTCGCATTGTATTTTTTGATTTGATCTCCAGATTCAGTGTAGTACATTCCACCATCTGACATTACGCCATCTACATCCAGAATCAACAATTTAATTTTATTGATTTTTGGTCTTAAATGATCGAAAATGAAAAGAGGTTTGAATAATAAAGCGTAGAAATCAACTTCATATTCTTCAGCGATTGCTTCTAAATCTAGAATCGATAATTCTGTTACTGAATCAGCAGAAAAATCAGCTAGCATTTGGTAGAAATCAACTCCAAACTTCGCGCAGAGGCCTTTTATGTTTTGTTCTAGAAACAACATTAAACTATTTGATAACCAACACTTTTTGCAATCGGCTGGATGGAATTAATTAAGTTTTTAAATTCTTCGTGGTTCAATTGCTGTGAGGCATCTGATTTTGCTACACTTGGATCTGGATGTACTTCAATCAACAATCCATCAACACCCAATGCTACACATGCACGTGTCAATCCAGGTACACCATACGCATAACCCATTGCATGTGAAGGATCCAAAACAACTGGTAAATTTGTGTAATGCTTCAACCATTCAACTCCACATAAATCCAAAGTAAATCGCGTTCCCGTTTCAAACGTTCTCAGTCCACGTTCACACAATATCACATTTGAATTTCCACCAGAAAGAACAAACTCGGCAGCTTGAACAAATTCTTGTAAAGTTGTTCCAAATCCTCGTTTGATTAAAACAGTTTTTTGAGTTTTAGCACATGCGCGTAAAATTCCTTGATCATACATAGCTTTTGCTCCAATTTGGATGACATCTGCATGTTCGATAATTTCATCGATGTGAGTTGCATCTCTTGCTTCCGTTACTACAGAAAAACCAAATTCTTCGCGCATTTTAGAAAGCAATTTCAAACCTTCAAGACCTAAACCTTGAAAACTGTACGGAGAAGTTCTTGGTTTATAACATCCTCCACGAAGTGAAGTCAATCCCATTGATTTTAACAAAGCGCTTGATTCGCGGATTTGTTCTTCCGATTCAACTGAGCATTGTCCTGAAATAACGATTGTATTCCCCGTTTTTCCACCTATGGTTGTATTTCCAACTTTTACTTCACGAGTTTCCGTTTTGTATTTACGAGAAGCTAATTGCATGTCATTTGGAAACACCCAAAAATTATCAGTACTTGATTCAAGTTCGTTTGGAAGTTCTTTCACTCCTGAACCTGTGATTAAAACAAAATTGTTTTCTTCTTTGATACAGAAAGCTTTGTATTTTTCTGCTAGTAGTTGAGCTTGCGACTCAGTTAGTGTATTTTTTAATTGAATAATCATAGTTCTCCTTTAATAAGGTTCACAAAAGTAACAATTCCAACCGCTTTTCCATCATTATTTAACACTGGTAAGTATGAAATAGGGAAAGAATAACTCTTAACTAAATTCATCAAATCGTTGACAGTTTGTGTTTCATCAATACTAATTGGAGAATTATTCATCATTTCTTCAACAGAACGGTTGGTTAAATCTCCATTGAATTTTAAAAGTGCTTTTCGGATATCCGCATTGGAACACAAGCCAAGTAAGGTGTTTTCTTGATTCAAAACTAAGGTAAAACCGAGAGCTCCTTTTTCAATTGATTCTAACACTTCCATTGTTGAAGCGTTTTCTTTCACTTTTGGAGCTTCATTCAAAGGAATCATAAAATCCTTTAGTGCAAAATGAGAAACAACATCTCTTTTCGTTAAGTCCATCAATGCGTGACCAATACTTGGCGCATTAAACAAGAACGAACCAGAAACAGACGATTGAACTCCCATGTTACGTAAAATGAATGAAACTTCACCATTTACACCTCCGTCAACATGTACTGGTTTTGTTGGATATTTTTTCTGGAAATGACGTATTTTTTGAAAATTAATTGGATCGAACACACCCCCACTTTGTCCAGGAATTGTTGCCATGAATAAAACAAAATCGTATTCAGCATATTCATCGAAACGTTCAACAGCAGTTGGACTAATCATCGCTAAACCTTTTTTTCCAGGGATGTCAGCTGGTAATTTCAATGAAGTTGTAGCATCTTCTAATTGAAAAGTCACATATTCAACTGGAGTGTTACGCAACAAATCGAAGTATTTTTCTGGATTTTCCGTGATAATGTGTAAATCAATTGGAATTTTCGTCCAGTTTCGAATAGCTTGAATATCGTCGAAAACTTTTGGGTCGTCGTTGCAATCAACGTGCAATAAGTCCACGTGATGTGCTGCTAAATCTTCAATTACTGATTTTAAGTCTCTTTTTTTGTCGGAGTATATCGATGCCGAAATTTTCATAACGTAAAGATAGTTTAAAATTGAAAAGGGTAAACTGAAAGTGGTAAAAGTCGCTTTTTGTGTTGATAAAATTCAATGAAGTGAAAATTGAAAATTGAAAATTGAAAATTGAAAATTGTTAAACCATATTTTTGATTTCAATAAAAATCATATTCATAGTCTGTGACATAATAGATTTCATACTTTTCATTCATCTGATATTCTTTTGCAATTAAACCATAAGAATTGTATTCTGTGATTAATGAACCAATGAAACTTTCTTTTCCATCTTCAATTATATAGGAAAAAGTTCCTGTTAATCTGCAAAAGCTATCGTATTGGTAAATTGTTTTATGTTTAGTTTTTTCAATTTCACAAAAAGTTATTTCTTCAAATTTCACATTACAATTACCTACATATCCACTTTCAATTACTGTTATACATTTCTCAGTTGTTGGATCGCATTCAGAGTCTCCAATTGCATATCCAATTCCAATCATTCCGCTTGTATCCACATCAATAAGAAAGTTTTCATCGTTGTATTTGTATTTATAATAAGTTACCAGATGATAATACTCTTCCTTCTTAATCAAATTACCAAATGAATTATAATTTTTAATCACTTTAGGTTTATCTGAACATCTTATATAATTATCATTTCTAAATTGATAAATCCTTACTTATTTGACCTTATTCTTCGTATACAAATCGTTTTTAAGTTCAGAATAATCAATCTGTCCAAATAATTGAAATGAAAGCAAAAGGAATAAGTATTTCATCGTATTAGAATGTTAATCTTTAGATTGGTTACATTTTTTCAATTTTTCCCTTTCCCCCGATGGCTATCGGGATTTACATTTTCTCTTATTGTTCCATTTGTCGAAACGTCAAGTTGATTCGTAAGGAATTCACTTTTTTTGTTGTTGGAAGTGCATGCAACCAATGTGTTTGAGTTTCACCTTTCATTTCCAATAAACTTCCAGATTCTAAAAACACAGAGACTTTTTCACCAGATGTTTTGTGCTTGAAAACAAAGTTGCGTTCAGCTCCAAAACTCAAAGAAGCAATGGAACCATTTTTCTTGAGTTCTTTCTCAGCATCTGAATGATAAGTCATTCCTTCTCCACCATCTGAATAGTAATTCAACAAACAAGAATTGTATTTTACTTGGGTAAGATTTTCGACTTTTTCTTTTAATTCAATTAACCATTGGGGAAACAAGAGTGCTGTCTTCGTAACTTTTGAGTAAGTATAAGAAAACTCTTTGTTAGCATACCAAGCGACTTTTCGTTTGGTAGTAATCAATTTTCCATAAATCAATGCTTGATCGTGTTTCCATTCAATCTCATTTTGAAGTTTTGAAAACAATGATTCTATTTCCTCTTGTTGAAAGACAACTCCAAAATAAATAACCTCCCCATCTTTTGTTAAAAGGTTTGTATTTAAATTCTGAAGTGGAAACAACAAGTTCATGAAATTTTGAAATAAGTAAAATTATCAAATAATTGAAATTATGTTCTTATATATTTTCAAATTCTATAAATACGCTTTTTTTAAGCGGCTTTTTTATTTGTACATCTTTTGTAATTTTACCCTATGAAAAAGAAAATTGGCGTTTTATTATCAGGTTGTGGCGTTTATGACGGTGCAGAAATTCAAGAAAGTATTTTGACTATGTTGGCAATTGAAGAAATTGGTGCTGAATACCAATGTATTTCAATCAATAAAAATCAATTTCATGTCATCAATCACATGACTGGAGAAGAAATGAATGAATCGCGAAACATGTTGACTGAAGCAGCTCGAATAGCAAGAGGAAACGTACAAGAAATCTCTGAAATCACTCCAGCTGATCTTGATGCATTAGTGATCCCAGGTGGATTTGGATCCGCAAAAAACTTTACAACTTGGGCTTTTAACGGTCCCGACTCTGAAATTCTTCCTGAAGTAAAATTATTACTTGTAAATCTAATAAACTCAGGTATTCAAATTGTTGCATTGTGTGTTAGTCCGATTGTTTTAGCAAAAGCACTAGAAGGAAGTGGAATTGAATTAAAAATGACATTGGGAACTTCTTCGGAACCTTCTCCATACGATATTAATTCCTTCAATCAAGGACTTGAAAAAACTGGTGTTCATCCAGAAATGAAAACGATTCGAGAAATTTTGATTGATGAAAAAAATCGAGTAATCACCGCTCCTTGTTACATGATGGAAGTTTCAATTTCTGAAGTGAATGCAAATATTCGTCAAGCTATGTCCGCTTTAAAAAC
>JBKDZA010000236.1:0-594 GCA_046308455.1 Fluviicola sp. | reverse complement strand
GGAACAATAATCTAAAACGAATTTTTTCTTCTTGTCATTTTTGAACGCATTTTTTTTAATCATCCATGCTCCTAAAATGAGAAACAAACGATAATGCAACATTTCGTCTTTCTTTTGTGTAACAGGAAAAATGTAGACGTTTTCAGAAGATGGATCCACTTTCTTTTTTTCCTTTTTAATTCCAATATAGATTAAAAAGATAAGTACTAAAATGATTAAAATGGAGAAATAAAGCATCTTACATCTTTGGAACTAAGGGATAAATTAATGATTCTAACCCATTTAACTTGATTTCATAGATTAACTCTAATTGTTTTCCTAGTTTTCCTTCGGGAAAGCCATTTTGTTTGAACCAAACAATATAGTTTTCAGGCAAATGAATCAAGTATTTCCCTTTGTGTTTTCCAAAAGGCATTTTCATTTGCGCTAATTCTACTAATTCGTGTTTTTGATCGATCACTTTTTTCTTTCTAAATTACTGCTTTATCCTATTTCAACAAGGATTTCATTGTAATATTTTTGCAATTCATTGAATTTTGATTCTAAAATTTTCTTTTCAGCTTCAGAAGCTGTAGAAAACAAATCCGGATGACA
>JBKDZA010000235.1:0-2505 GCA_046308455.1 Fluviicola sp. | reverse complement strand
GAATTTTCGGTAGATAATTTAACTTGGGACGGAAAAGATAAAAACGGATATGTCGTTCAAGATGGTGTTTACACTTATGTTCTAACGGTTAAGAAAAACGTAAATGATTACGTGGAACGTGTGGTTGGATTTGTTACTGTTCTTCGTTAAAATAACATCCTATTTTAGGTAAAAATTCAGAAAAAGAGTTCATTTACTCCATAATTTTGTAATTCACCCCATATTTTAAATTGACACTTTTGATATAAATATGTTTGCAGAAACAATTTATATTTTATGAAACACTTTACAAAACTTCTTTTCACTTTATTAGTAGTTCCATTTTTAAGTGAGTCAATCAATGCGCAATCGGCACTTGATCTTGCTGGTACGGGAAATTACTCTCAAACTGCTTATAATTTAAACCAAACTGCTTTTACGGTTGAATACGACATGTACATACATGCTCATCAAAATTTTAATGCTGGTGTTACTTTCACAACTGGAAACAATCCAACTCCTGTTGATTTATATGTCAACAACACCGGTCAAGTTTCAAGTCTAGTTGGTAATACTGCTGCATTTAGTTCTTTAACATTAGGTCCAATTACTTCCGGAGCATGGCACAATATTGCTTATGTTTACCCAGGTGGTGGAGCAAGTATCAAAATATTTATTGATGGTGTTCAAGTTGGAACACATACGGGATTCTCATTCAATCCTACTTTCTCAAACGGTTTTTTTAGAATCGGTGATCGAATGGATGGTGTTACTAATTCAAATGCGAAATACGACAATGTTCATATTTGGTCTATCGCTCGCACAAATGCAGAAGTAAATGCAGATAGAACGCGTTGTTTCACTGGAAATGAGGCTGGTTTAGACATACATTATGATATGGAGGGTGCAGTTGGAACAACAGTTCAAGATTTAGCTCTAGGAAATGGTGCACAAAATGGGACTATTACCGGAACTTTTTCATACACAACTGGAGTTTTACCTTCACCAACTATAACTTTTTTAGATTATGCATTGAGTCAATGTGATTCATATACTGACCCTTCTGGTAACACACATTTTACATCAGGAGTTTACAGTGACACATTATCTGCAGCAAATGGATGTGATTCTATTTATATGATCAAATATTACATCCCATTAATCGAAGAAACAGATCATACTATCAATGATTCTATAGTTTGTGAAGGCGATTCAACAGAAGTTGTTTTTGGAACTAGTATCAGTAATGATGTTATGTATTCGTTATATGACGTAACAAATAATGAAATCGTTGATGGACCATATTTAGGTGTATCTAATTTAAATTTAAGTACTGGTGCTATAAATGGAACAACTACTTATCAAATAATTGCTGAGAAAAATAAATTTCATGCTTTAGAATTTAACGGTATTGATCAAAAAGTTGTTTTAGGTCAAACTACTGAACCAATAGCCTTTCTTCCAACATTAAATAATTATTATAATGGACAAAATGATGTAACTATTGAAGCTTGGGTGTATACAAATAGCTCGAGTTCACTTCAAACTATCGTTGGTAATTACGAAGGACCTAATATGACATTTCTATTACGCTTAGATGGATTAACTCCAGTTTTCTATGTAAATAACGGTATTTTTAATGCTGTTACTGGTTCAACTACACTTTCTCAAAACACTTGGTATCATATTGCGGGTACTTGGGATGGATCAGAAATTAAAGTTTACGTGAATGGTGTTTTAGACGGTACTGAAGTGTGTGTTGGTAATTTTGTGGCAACAACTGAACCATTTAAGATTGGTGGAGGTTTGGCCAACGGAACAGAGTATTTTTCTGGTAAAATCCATGGCGTTCGTTTCTGGAACTTCGCTAAAACCGAATCTGAAATTGCTGTAGATATGAATCAATGTATTGCTGCCAATTCAGGAGGTTTACTTGGAATGTATAATATGATTGAAGAGGTGGGAGATACAACATTGTATAGTGCAACTGGATTTGGTTATGATGGAACCTTAGTAAACATGGATGCAAACACTGCTTGGGGTGTAGCTGATATTCCAAACTATACATGTTCTTATTGTGATATCACTTTCTCTGAAGATATTATCATCGAAACAGGAACTTTAACAGCTGGAAATACACTTGCTGGAATCACATTAACAGCTTCTCCAACTGGGGAAACTTACCAATGGATTAATTGTGCAACAAACGCAACGATTGCAGGAGCAACAAATGAAACATTCACTCCGAGTGCAAATGGAAACTACGCAGTAATCGTTGACAATGGCCTTTGTACAGATACTTCAGCATGTGTTGCAGTTAACGGTGTTGGAATTGATGAAAACAACTTAATTTCTGCGGATATTTATCCCAACCCATCTTCAAACCAAGTAACAATTTCATTCGATGGAGCTGTTGCCAACTTGAAAATCACAGATGCACAAGGAAAATTAATTCGTCTTGCAACAATACAAAACAATGCAACGCTTTCAATCAGTTCATTCGAAAGTGGAATTTACTTCTTCGAA
>JBKDZA010000234.1:0-6337 GCA_046308455.1 Fluviicola sp. | reverse complement strand
ACAGCTGATACAAATCAACCACAAGAAAATTCTTCGCAAACAAAAGTTGCAATGCCGAACAAAACGGAGGTGCATTATATTTCCGAAGAACACTCAGAAGAGCTAGCAACTTTATTGGTTCAAGACAATGAAGGACGAATTGTTCCTATGCACACTGTAGCTTTGAATATTTGGAAAAAATTGAATCGTTCAAACAAATACGAAGACAAAAATGCGGTTCAAATGGTTTTCAGTATCATGTATTATTCGGACTACTGGAAAGATCAGAAAATCATTCAAGTTCCAACGGCTTGTCGTGAACAATTGAAATTAGGAACGTATGCTTCATTCAATGAATTGACAGCAAATAACAACTTTAAATGGGTCGACCAATACAATGCAACTTTCAGAAAAAGAGAAGCAAATCAAAGTGAATTTGAAAAGAAATTGATCAAATTGGCGGAGAAATGGAATGTGTTCTTGTCTACTTACATGTTTGCATATGTGAAGATTTTACCTTTAGCGAATAATCCAGATAACAAATGGGTATTGCCACTTCCAACAGAGGAAATCACTGTTAACGATACTTCGAATCTGAAAGTTTGTGGAAGTTATTTATCGAATTTATTCATGGATGCTAAATCTGGAGATTTCACAAATTCGTCTGCGGATTTAATTAGATTAAAAGCAATGCAACGCAAAGCTGCTCCTTCTTCAATTTTACCAAGCGAGTCTAAAGTTAAGATGGAAGTATCATACAACAAAATGCAAATTTTCAAGAATACACAGAACATGTATTTATTGTTGAGTTTGATGTTAATGATTTTGTATTTTATTCGTGTATTGACAAATCCAACAGTGAAGACTGAAAAGCGCTTTAGTTTACTTCGTAAGATTTTAGTTTTCTGTGTTATTGTGATTTTTGTTTATCATGGTACTGGATTAGGAATGCGTTGGCAAATTTCAGGACATGTTCCTTGGAGTAATGGTTATGAGGCAATTGTATTTATTGCTTGGGTTACTGTTCTTTCTGGATTATTGTTTTCTAGAAAAAATTCAGGGGTTTTACCAGGAGCTGTTTTAATTGGAGGTTTAATGGTTTGGGTTTCTGAAATGAATTTATTGGATCCAGAGATTACACCTTTGCAGCCAGTTTTGAAATCACCATGGTTAATGGTTCACGTAGCAATTATTACTGCGAGTTATGCGTTTTTAGCTTTGTCATTTATAGTTGGGATTTTCAATTTGATCTTATATGTTGGTCGAAATCAGAACAATGGAAATCGTGTTACTAGAAATATCAATGAATTGACGTATATAAATGAAATGACGATGATCATTGGATTGTTTATGTTGACAATTGGAACTTTCCTTGGTGGAATTTGGGCAAATGAATCGTGGGGAAGATACTGGGGATGGGATCCAAAAGAAACGTGGGCTTTGGTTTCAGTTTTAGTTTACGCAATTGTCATGCATTTTAGATACATTCCGGGAATGAAATCGAAATTGGTTTTCAATATAGCTGCCGTTTGGGGATATTCAGCAATTCTATTCACATTCTTCGGAGTAAACTTTATTTTGGTTGGTTTACATTCCTATGCACAAGGTGACGGTGCAATTGCAATTCCGATGTTTATTTGGATCATTGCATTTGGATTTTTCTTATTGACTGTTTACGCAGCAATTAAAAATAAATCGTACATTAAACAACAAAAAGAAAACTATGAAAGTTTCTGATTTCCCAATCCATTTGTTAAATGGAAGTTCACTTGATTGGAGTGCTTATGAAGGTAAGAAATTACTTTTGGTTAATGTTGCTTCGGAATGTGGATTAACACCTCAATATATTCAATTGCAAGAACTTCAAGATACTTTTGGAGGCGATAAATTTACGGTGATTGGTTTTCCATGTAATGATTTTGGAGCTCAAGAACCAGGTTCAGCCGAACAAATTGAGTCTTTTTGTCAACTGAATTATGGTGTGACTTTTCCAATTACAGAGAAAATTCATACGACTGGAGAAAACAAACATTCGATTTATAACTATTTGACTGAAACAACTCAATCTGAGGTACAGTGGAACTTTCAAAAGTTTTTGGTAAATGAAAATGGGGAAGTTGTGAAATCACTTTCACCTCAAACTTTGCCAAATGATGCAGAAATTCTTTCGTGGATTGAACAATGAAACAGCAAATTGACATATTAGCTTTTGGAGCGCATCCGGATGATGTTGAATTATCTGCTGCGGGTATTTTATTGGCTCACAAAGCAAAAGGATATTCAATTGGAATCATTGATTTGACGGAAGGTGAATTAGGTACAAGAGGAACGGTCGAAACACGTTATTCTGAAGCGAAGAAATCGGCAGAGATTTTAGGTTTAAGTGCACGTGTGAACTTGAATTTAGGAGATGGACGTTTTCAAAACACGCCTGAAGAACAAGCTAAAATCATCGAGCAAATTCGACGTTTCCGTCCGAAGATAGTATTGTGTAATGCACCAAGCGACCGACATCCAGATCATGGACGAGGAAGTAAATTAGTTGCCGACGCTTGTTTTTTCAGTGGTTTACGTAAAATTGAAACAGAATGGGAAGGCGAGAAGCAAGAAGTTTACCGACCTGAATTTGTTTACCATTACATTCAAGATTATTTCATCGAGCCCGATTTGGTGATAGATGTAACAGAATTTGTTGACACAAAAATCGAATGCATCAAAGCGTTCAATACGCAGTTTTATTCACCCGACTCAAAAGAACCAGTAACTCCAATTTCAGGTGAACATTTCTTCGAATTTATTCGTTCGCGCATGAGTGGACTTGGACGTTTCATCGGCGCGCAATACGCGGAAGGTTTGATTTGTGCTAGAACTCCAGGAGTAAAAGACTTGTTTGATTTAAAATAGTTTAATTCCATTTAACTGCGTTATGTTTCAAAATTAATTTCCTCATTAACACATATTAAATTCAAATTTTAATTATACTTCTTAATTCATTTAAAGTGTATTTATTATTTAGTTTAATAAACGAGTTTTAATAAAAATTTACCTTTTATTTGTATACCATTTTAATTGATTTTTATGAAAGCTGCCTTAATTATAATTTCGTTAATTCTTTTTCCTCTTTTTGTTTTTACTCAGAGTAAATTCAATTTTGGTATAAAATCACAATTAAATTATACGATGTACACCGCTCATAGTGAGCAACCTGTAGACGGTAACTTATTTAAGCAAGATTATTTGAATGCTGGTGGAGCAATTGGATTACAAAGTTCATTTACAAAAAAACAATTAGAATTTTTAATAGGTATAGGTTTTTCAACAAATCAAATTGGATTAAGAGCTGATCGTATAGTTAATAATGACCCCAAAAATTATTGTAGATATAGTTATATTGTTCATTCTAAATACATTGATTTGGGATTATCGGTACCATTTTATGAATCAGAAAATTTCGCAAAGTATTATTTCAATTTTAATTACCAATTTTTATTTTCAAGTATAAATGGAATGCAAGGAAGTTCAACTATGAATGTTCTTAACGGTTTTACTTATGAATATTTAGCTCCTGAATTTGAAAGATTTTATTCCCAGAATATTGGAGTAGGTTTAAAAATGAAAAAGTTGGTTTTCAATTCACGTATTTTAGAATTAGGTATGAATTACAATTACTTTTTAAATCGAATGCCTAAGTTTGGAATGGAAATCACGACTAATAGTCAAACAAAAGAAGCTTTTATAACACCTCAAATTCAACAATTGTCATTAAGTATGGCTTTTTGGTTTGGGAAGCAATAAGTTTTTTTAATCATCATAAAATACATACTCATAACTTTCAACATAGTATATTTTGTTGTCGAAAAATGTGATTTCTTCCATTAGCAGGTCACATTCATTGTAAACTCGGGTTTTTGTATTCAAATTCCTTTCGTTTATATTAATTAGATTATTAGAAAAACACTCCGTTTTTAGAATTTGACCATTTTCTCTGTAGCTATTTTTACAAAGATCTGACCACTTTAATGTGTCATTTTCATTGAAAACTTCATAAGATTCAAGAAGCAAGTAAAGATCATTGATTCCTACCCATTTTTCTGTTTTGTATCTGTAAACTGAATCTGGTCCATAACTTCCAGTTGAATAACTTCTATGAACTTCTTCATTTATTAAATAGCCTTTTTCATTGTAAGTGAATGCAACATATTCATTTGGAAATCGAATATACTTTTCTTTTCGCCATAAAAAATTGTCGTATTCAATTCTTTTAAGGTATCCATATTGATCATATGAATAGATTATTTTCATTGTCGTATCATTTATAATAGAATCATAGAAAATTTCATATTTAGTTTTTGTTTTCACATAATTAATTGACATTAGAGTATCCTGTCCAACTGGAAATCCATGTTTGGACTGAGCATTACAGTCGCTAAAATAAATAGTAAAAAATGTTATAATTAAAATAGTTTTCATCTTAATTGAATATTTGATGGAAAGGATTTATGGAATTTTTTATATTGTTTCAAGCGTTTTTTCTTTGAAAGAATTGGGATTTCTTCTTTCGAATTGTAAAAGTTAATCTGATAGGAGTTAATGTGATAATCTCGTTCATAGACTTCTTTTAAAAGATCAAATTTGGTTGATATGTCTTTATCATTAGCATAGCTCATAGAATGTTCTTTTAAAATCATGTTTTCTAAGTCAATAGTATAACATTTTGTATGCTGTTCTGAAACTATATATAGTACCTGATTAGAGATTTTTAAATGAAAAACATTTTGAACTACTCTAAATGGTTTAAGCATAGAATCAGATTTAAATAATTTAAATGAATCGATATATTTAACTATTGAATCATTTAAATAATAATAGCTTTGTGTTCGATACTTTTTTATAATATTTAAAATAGATGTGTCTTCTGAAATTCTTGAATATACTTCATTAAATAGTATGGTCTCTCTTAGGTTTTCTTTATTTTCAGAATAAATTTTTATATGTTTTTCAATATGATTAATTGAATCGAATTTAATTATTTCTGGGAAATCTAATGTCTTATAAAGTCTGTGAGTTTGTCGACTAGTTAAATTCACTTTGTTTAAAGTGTCTTCACTAACAAGAAAATTTACACTTTTAATAAGCGTATTCTTACCCAAAGAATCAAAAAAGTAGGTCTTTTCAATTGCATCTTCTCCAACAAGATGAACCACTGAATGATTTCCACTTAATCGACAAATAAGCGAATCAATTACCGTTGGGAAGTTCTGCCCAAAACTTGAAAATGAAAAAAGTAAAACTGAAAAGGTAAGAAGTTGTTTCAAATGTGTAATTTTCGAGAATAATTAAAATCCATGGGAAAGTTACGACATATTTCTGTTTTAATTGGAGCGCTGTTCCTTTTTTCATGTGACGATTCAACTGATAAAGTCTATTATTTACAATTTGATTCCATTGATATTCTTTCACCAAAAATTAAGGTGTTTTCTGAAAAAAAATATGTCGGAATTGTTGAAGAAATAAAATTAGTAAAAACAAAACCTCAATTGAAAATCAAGGTTTTCAAAGAGTTTCAAATTGCTAAAAAACACACCTGTATTTTGACGAATAGAAATTTACTGGAAAAAATTATTGTTATCGAGAATCTATCATAGACCAATTATTAATACGGTTCTACGATTTCTCACAATCAAAAATTGGGTTTTTCAATGAATACTATTGAGCTGGATTCAGCTTTGAATCACCCAAAAGTTAAAGAGCTTTTCAAGGTCTTAAAGATAATAGACTCATTAAATATCAAATAAACAGTTAATAATTGATCATTAAAAATTGAAATTTAAAAGAGGATGTCCGAAATGTCGAGACACCCTCATTCGTTTATAGAAGATGAGCAGAAAATTGTCAAAACGAGGCTTTCGAAGATGTAAAAAGCGCAGTTTACAATTGTAAATGAGCATTTTTAAATCAAGAGTAACGAAGTGTTGGCACTTTTCTGACAGCTTCTTTCTTTATGGTTTCCAATTGAACTGTACGTTCTTCTCAATGTAATTTCCTTCATGATCGTAAGTTACTTTTACATTCAAATTCAATGGTGTTTGAACCGTTAATCCATGTGTAAATGTTTTATTGATCGAAACTGTTTCTCCATGTGCATGCTCGTCAAGTGTATAAATCACAGCTCCTGATGTTGAATTTGTTACAGTCAACACATAACCGTGCAACTCCATATTTCCTGTTGCACTTCCTTGAATCGTGATTGTTGAATCTGCTTGTAATTGTGCGTTCACACTTGGAGCATCGATTGTGATGGACCCTTCAAATGTTTCGTCTTTTTTACATGCACTTGCTACTAATACAAGCGCTAAAA
>JBKDZA010000233.1:0-6289 GCA_046308455.1 Fluviicola sp. | reverse complement strand
AATTAGGCCTTTTTACCTATGATTAGGTAATTCGTCCTACAGTCAGAAATTCCGTAAAGCATTAAAAATATATACTAAATGACATTAATCAAAACGTAAAATTCATGTCCTATTTCACGAGTGACAAAGAAAATTATAAAATTCTTGTGGATCTATTTTCATATGAAACGATAAAAGATGATTTTAAGAAATCAATCAAATAATTCGTATCGTTTTTGAACTATTAATTAAAGAATTAAATTTTGATTAGATTCTAAACTAATTATTCTGTTAAAATCGGAAGTTATTCACATTTATTCACGTTAATTGGTTCATAACTCACAGTCCAAGAAAGTGTTTTGAGTCGTTTCATGCCTTAACTTTGTTAATTAACCTGCATAAAAGGTTAAAACAGTTGAATTTCGATAAGAATCAATAATTATGGCAGAAAATCAATATACGGAAGAAAACATCCGATCACTCGATTGGAAAGAACACATTCGACTACGTCCCGGTATGTACATCGGAAAGTTAGGCGATGGTGCTTCAGCTGATGATGGAATCTACATTCTTGTAAAAGAAATCGTTGATAATTCTATCGATGAATTCGTTATGGGTAACGGAAAACGAATTGATGTTAAAGTTAAAGACGGTAAAGTTACAGTACGCGATTTTGGTCGTGGAATTCCACTTGGAAAAGTAATCGACTGCGTTTCACAAATCAATACGGGAGGAAAATACGATTCAAAAGCATTTAAAAAATCCGTTGGACTTAATGGAGTCGGAACGAAAGCCGTAAATGCTTTAAGTGAACATTTCATGGTTTACTCGGTTCGTGATGGTCAAAAGAAAATGGCTTCTTTTTGTAGAGGTGAATTGGTAATTGATACGGCAGTTGAAAAAACAGACGAAGTAAACGGAACGTATTTCGAATTCGTACCTGACGAAACAATTTTCAAAAAATATGCCTTCAAAATGCCTTATTTGATTAAGATGTTTTGGAATTACTGTTACTTAAATCGTGGCTTAGCGATTTACTTTAACGGTGAAAAATACCAGTCAAAAGATGGATTGAAAGATTTGTTGGAAGACAATATGGACGGTGATCCACTCTACCCTATTATTCACTTGGAAGGAGAAGACATCGAAGTTGCATTCACACACGGAAAAACGTATGGTGAAGATTACTATTCATTCGTAAATGGTCAACATACAACACAAGGGGGAACGCATCAAAGTGCATTCCGTGAATCAATTGCGAAAGTAATCCGCGATTTCTACAAGAAAGACTACGATGCGTCTGATATTCGTCAATCTATCGTTGCTGCAATTGCTGTGAAAGTGATTGAACCAGTATTTGAATCGCAAACAAAAACAAAATTAGGTTCACAAGAAATCGAACCTGATGGAAAATCGATGCGTTCGTTTATCAACGATTTCTTGAAAGACAAATTAGATAATTATTTACACCGTCATCCAGAAGTTGCTGATACCTTAGAAAAGAAAATCAAGCAATCGGAACGTGAACGTAAAGAGTTGTCTGGAATTCGAAAATTGGCGCGCGATCGTGCAAAAAAATCGAGTTTACACAATAAAAAACTACGCGATTGCCGCATTCACTTAACGGATTTAAAAGACGAACGTAGAGAAAATTCAACACTTTTTATTACTGAGGGTGATTCTGCAAGTGGATCCATCACAAAATCAAGAGATGTAAATACTCAAGCCGTATTCTCATTGCGTGGAAAACCTCTTAACTGCTACGGTCTAACTAAAAAAGTAGTTTACGAAAACGAAGAGTTTAACTTGATTCAAGCCGCGTTGGACATTGAAGAAGACATGGACAATTTGCGTTACAATAACATTGTTATTTCAACCGATGCCGATGTCGATGGAATGCACATTCGTTTGTTGTTATTGACTTTCTTTTTGCAGTTTTTCCCAGATTTAGTGAAACGGAATCACGTATATGTCTTACAAACACCACTTTTCAGAGTTCGAAATAAAAAGAAAACTATTTATTGTTATTCCGACGAAGAACGAAGAAATGCTATCAATGAATTGGGGAAAAACCCTGAAATAACACGATTTAAAGGTTTGGGTGAGATTTCACCAGACGAGTTCAAGCATTTTATTGGAGACGACATTCGCTTAGATCCAGTTTTATTGACAAAAGACGCATCAATCGAGACAATTTTATCTTATTTCATGGGTAAAAACACTCCAGAAAGACAAGATTTCATTATCGATAATTTACGCGTTGAAAAAGACAATGAAGCTCCAGAAGAAACTTCTAGTGCTGAAGAAAAAGATATTGATATTGCAAGTTAAATGGAAATAAATCAAATATATCAAGAAATTGAATCTGTCATTATTCAATCTAGAAAAATTGTTTCTAGAAAAATAAACAGTACAATTATTTTGATGTATTGGGAAATTGGAAAACTTATAGTTGAATACGAACAAAAAGGGAAATTGAAATCTGTTTATGGCGAAAAAACATTACATGAACTTTCTAAAAAATTAACTTTAACTTTTCCTAAGGGTTTTGATGAGTCAAATTTAAGAAACATGAGGGCTTTTTACATTTGCTTTCAAATTCGCGACACACTGCGTCACGAATTATCTTGGTCACATTACAGACTTTTAATCCGTTTAAAATCAGAAGAAAAAATTAATTATTACATAAATGAAAGTATAAAATCCAATTGGTCAAGCAGAGAACTTCAAAGAAATATCAACCTGATGACATTTGAAAGAGGAGTTTCTGTTAGAAAAGATTCTAATGATGAAAATTATTTTCCAATAAAAGACCCATACGTTTTTGACTTTTTAGGAATATCTCAAGACTACAGAATAAACGAAAGAGATTTAGAAGACCAATTAATTTCAAATATTCAAAAATTCTTACTTGAAATTGGAAGAGGATTTGCATTTGTAGAAAGACAACAACATATAGTAACTGAGACATCTGACTTTTATATTGATTTAGTTTTTTATAATTTCATCTTAAAATGTTTTGTTTTAATTGAATTAAAAACAGAATCTTTAAAGCCTCAGGATATTGGACAACTAGATATGTATGTTAGATTGTACGATGATATAAAAAAATCTAAAGAAGATAATCCAACAATAGGCCTATTACTATGTACCGATAAAGACGAAACAATTGTGAAATATAGTGCATTAAATGATAGCTCAAATTTATTTGCTTCAAAATACCTTGTCTATTTACCAAAAGTTGAAGAAATAAAAGAATTAATAAATTCTACAACTAATCAGAAAAGATTGTCAAATAACTTAGAAGAATAAAATGGAAGACGACAACACGCCAATTGATCCAGAAAACGAAGGTTTTGAAAACAATGATTCGAATGAAAACGAAGAATCAAACCCATTTGAGAAACACCAAGTTGATGAAAATATTATTCCTCTTTCTGGTTTGTATGAGAACTGGTTTTTGGATTACGCCTCTTATGTAATTCTAGAACGTGCTGTTCCTTCGTTATACGATGGTTTCAAACCTGTTCAGCGACGAATTCTACATTCCATGAAGGAATTGGATGATGGACGTTACAACAAAGTGGCGAATATCATTGGAAATACAATGAAATATCACCCGCATGGTGATGCTTCCATTGGTGATGCCTTGGTACAATTGGGACAAAAAGATTTATTAATCGATTGCCAAGGAAACTGGGGAAATACGCTAACTGGTGATGGCGCAGCTGCTCCACGTTATATTGAAGCACGATTATCAAAATTTGCGAGTCATGTTGTTTTTAATCCAAAAACGACGAAATGGTTAGCTAGTTACGATGGACGAAACAAAGAACCCGATAATTTACCAGTAAAATTCCCGATTTTATTAGCTCAAGGGGCTGAAGGAATTGCAGTTGGTATGGCTTGTAAAATATTGCCACACAATTTCAACGAGTTAATTGAACAGTCAATCAATCATTTACGTGGGAAGAAAGTTGAATTGTATCCAGATTTCTTAAATGGTGGAATGGCAGATTTTTCGAACTACAACGATGGTTTGAGAGGTGGAAAAGTTCGTGTACGTGCGCGTATCAAGAAAGTTGACAATAAAACGTTGATGATCAATGAAGTTCCCTTTGGCTGTACAACTTCTTCCTTGATTGAAAGTATCATTAAAGCGAACGACAAAGGAAAAATAAAAGTCAAAAAAATTGAGGACAACACAGCAGCTGACGCGGAAATTGTTATTCATTTGGCTCCAGGAGTTTCTCCTGATAAAACGATTGATGCATTATATGCTTTCACGGATTGTGAAGTATCCATTTCGCCCAATTCATCAGTAATTGATGGTGATACGCCTCGTTTTTTAGGTGTTACTGAGATTTTAAAAATAAACACTGGAAATACAATCGATTTATTGAAGTTAGAATTAGAAATTCGACTCAATGAATTGGAAAATCAATGGCATTTCTCTACACTTGAGAAAATCTTCATTCGAGAAGAAATGTACATCGACTTTAAATTGTACAGCGATAAGGAAAACTTATTTAAGTATATGTATGACCGCTTCAAACCTTTTAAAAAGAGTTTTTTACGCGACATAAAAGACGAAGACTTACAGCGATTGACACAAATTCCAATGATTCGTATTACACGTTTCGACTCTGATAAGGCGGATGATGTAATCGCTAAGTTGGAAGCTGAAATGGAAGAAGTGAAAGCACATTTAGCTAATTTAGTTGAATATGCGATTGAGTATTTCAAAGACTTAAAAAAACGTTTTGGTGCTGGAAAAGAGCGCAAAACTGAAATGAAAGTGTTTGACAATATTGCTGCTTCTAAAGTAATTATTGCAAATCGTAAGTTCTACGTGGACGTTGAAGAAGGATTTATCGGTTGGGGCTTGAAGAAAACGGAAGCTGTAAACGATTGTTCTGAAATCGACGATATCATTGTGTTTTTTGACACTGGAAAATTCATTGTCACGAAAGTTTCTGAGAAGAAATTTGTTGGAAAAGGAATTGTTCATGCAGATGTATGGAAAAAAGGCGACAAACGCACAATTTACCATGTTATGTACCAAGATGGTGCAGGTGGAGCAACAATGATGAAGCGATTCTTTGTAAATTCAGTGACGCGTGATACCGAATACGATTTAACACGTGGAATTAAAGGTTCGAAATTATTGTATTTCTCTGTTCATCCAAATGGAGAACGCGAAGTTGTAACGATCATGTTGCGTCCACGTCCACATTTAAAACGCTTACGTTGGGATGTTGACTTAGGAGATTTATTGATCAAAGGTCGCCAATCTGCTGGGAATCGAGTAACTAGAGAAATAGTTCAAAAAATCACACAGAAAGAAGTTGGAGGTTCTACCCTAGCCGCTCGTAAGATTTGGTACGACACAGTTGTTGGACGATTAAACGATGAAGGAAGAGGTAAATTCTTAGGTTCATTTAAGGGTGAAGATCGCATTTTGACCTTATACAAAACGGGAGAATATAGACTTTCAACTTTTGATTTAGCAAGTCATTTTGACGAAGACATGGTTCACATTGAAAAATGGGTTCCAGAACGTCCGATTTCAGCAGTTTATTTCGACAGTGAGAAAGAAATGCATTATGTAAAACGCTTCTGTTGTGAAATCACTTCGGATAAACGTGTTTCTTTTATTTCTGAGTCAGAAGGAAGTTATTTGGATTGTGTAACAACAGCTTATCAACCAAGAGTTCGAATTGTTTACAATAAATTGTTGCGCGAAACGAAAAACTTACCTGATAATGAGGTCGATTTAGCTGATTTCATTGATGTAAAAGGAATGAAAGCTCAAGGAAATCAATTGACGAAGTTAAAAGTGAAGGAAATTGTTCTGACACATGCAATTGAAGGAGACGAACCTTGGCCAGAGGATATTGTTGAAACAATTGAGGACGACGAAAATGATACAATTGACGAATCAAATGAAGGTTCTGATGGTGAAGACGGAGAAAACACGATTGAGTGGGATTTGACTAAGCCGGATGATGATCAACCGACATTGTTTTAAAACATATATTTGACTAAAGCGCTGTAATAGGCAGGAATGGTCGGAAGAAATTATCTTCCGACTTTTTTGTTTTTATCCACATAAAATTGTTGATTTAAAATGTTGATAACCAGATAAATAACTTGTTTTAAAGGTTTATTTTTCGTATCTTTAATACTGATAATCAATATATTATGTCAGTTTTTAAAGATCATAAAGTTGGGGTTAACGAACTACTCCAAGTCATTCCAGAAAGCCTTTTAACGAAGTTGTCTTCAACTACCAAGGTTGACCATTATG
>JBKDZA010000232.1:0-5659 GCA_046308455.1 Fluviicola sp. | reverse complement strand
GCGTTTCTTCGTCTACATTTGATGAAATAAACAAAAAGGGAATATTTAATTTTGATTTAATGTAATTAGCAAAGTCAATTCCGTCTTGTTCACCCGCAATTTTAATATCTAACATTAAAAAATCAACGCCCTTTTTAACTTCCTCCTTGGCTTCTTTGAAATTGTCGACACAAAAAACTAATTCATAGTCCTTTTCCATGATCAATTCTGAAAGATGTTCAGCAATTAATAGCTCGTCTTCTAAAATTCCGATTCGCATACTCATAGAACAAATTTAAGCGTATACTTTAAACCGTGTTCAATTTTCACCTCCAATTCACCTTTCAATTGCTTTGAAAGTGAGCGAATAACTTTTAAACCAAGTGATTTTTTGCTCAATTTTTCGAAATCAAATTCATTTAAAGTTCCATTGTCAAAGTAATTTAGAATTGTTGTTCCATTTGAATTAATAAATTCAACATGTATTTCTGGTGTTTCGACTTTTGAAAAAGCATGTTTTAACGAGTTTGTAATCAGTTCATTTAAAATCAATCCAATTAACAGGGTCTGATCAACTGGTAATTCAGTTTTATCAATATTTAAATCGATTTTCAATGGTTTAGTGGTATAAACTTTACTCAACTCAACACATAAATCCGAGATGTATTTATTTGCATCAACAGCTTCTACATTCGATTGACTGTAAAGTTTTGTGTGTATATTCGCGATTGTTAACACACGATTTTGGCTGTCTGTCAATAAGTTGATGATTTTCTCATCTTCCTGTGAACGAATTTGTAATTCCAATAAACTTGATAACAATTGTAAGTTATTTTTCACTCGATGATGCACTTCACCAATTAAAAATTCTTTGTCTTTAATCAAACCAAAAAGTTGGGAGTTTTTTGCTTTTAATTTACGTAGTAAAAAGAAAATGATTCCAATGATAATAATTGCTGCAATTACAATGATTTCCAAAACCAAGAATTTATTCTTCTGTTGTTGAATTACTTGCTGGTTTTCTAATATTTTTTTATCTTTTTTCTCACTTTGATATTGTTCTTCTAACCGTTGAATTTCTGCGTCTTTTTCAACTGTATTTATGGAATCATTTAAAGCATCGTGCATTTTAAAATAGGTTAAAGCTTTATCTGGTTGATTAAGAGCTTCATAATTATCTGAGATTACTTGATAACAATAATCTATTAAATAATCTGAACCCATTTTTTTTGCTAGATCCAACGCTTTTAGATTTTCACTTAATGCATCTGAATGTTTCGAAGAAAGTGCATGTACTTCAGCAATATTTAAACGTGCTCTACATTGTCCGTCAATATCATTACTCACTTGATAAGCAATTAAGGATTTTTGAAAATTTTCTAAGCTTTTAGTTCCTTTATTTAGTGATAATTCACTTCTTCCCATGTTTAAATAGAGATCAGCCAATCGAACTCGGTCTTTTTGTTTTTTAAAAATAGGTAAGGCTAGATTATAATAATACAAAGAGCTGACGTATAGTTTTAATTCATCTTTTAAATATCCAAAGTTTACATAAGTTCTAGCTAGTTGTAATTGATCATTGCGCAATTTTCCATTTTGAATAGCTTGTTTAAAATAACGTTCAGCTTCTTTGTATTTGCCAATTTCTAGATATACAGTTCCAAGATTATTCGCTAAAAATGCTGCTCTTGTTGCATTTTTCAATCGGTCTGCTTGTTTCAAAGCCTCAATAAAAGTGGAAACAGCTAATTTGTAATCGCCTTTTGTTTTGTAGGAATAACCGAGTAAAGCTTTAAATTGTAATTCAAAATCTGCATTTTTCAATTGTTTACTTTTCTCAATTCCTATTTTGGAAAGGCAAATTGCATCTTTGCAATCTATTGTGATTTGTAATTGTATAAATTCAGCTAATTTTCTTAATCGGTTGGTATCTATTGTTTTAGATGAAAAATGATGCTGTACAGAGTCACAAATGTCTGTTTGCGAAAACCCATTTGAAGAGTTTGTAATGAGTGATAAGACAAGTATAGCAAAATGTAGAGTTTTCATAATCGAATTTTAAAGATAGGAATTCGCATTTAGCTGACCAAAAGATTTTCACCCAAATAATTAGTTGTTTCACCCAAAGTGTTTTTTAGAAATTTTTCTATCTGATAAATTTGGTTTTATAAAAAGTGAGAAAAAATAAATTTAAGTGTAATTAAAAAATGTACGTATGAATTCAAATGAATATTTATATACTGAAAAAGGCGGGATAAATCATGGTTTTTCAACTGGTGAGGTGAGTGTTGGTGAGTTGTATTTTACTAAAAAATATATTTTTCTTGTTCCTAAAAAAAATGCAGGTATGAGTGGAATGGTAGCACATACAACTAAATTTCAAAATACGGATGAATTTTCATCCTTTCTAAAAGAAAATGTTGGAATAATGTCGTTGCAAGAGTTTGAAGAGGGAATGTTAAATTTTTTAGGTCCAAAATTTTATTATTCAATTAATGAACTTGAAAAATTAAGTGTGCAAGTTGGATGGTGGATTTTTGGAGGTATGCGTTTAAAAGTTAAAGGAGGTGAATTGCAAGTGTTAAATGTTCAACCTAAATCGGTTCGTGCGGAAGTGAAAAAATTCTACAAGCTATGAAACAACTAATACATTTAACAAGTGAATTAAAAAATCAAGCGAGATTAAGTGCTTTCGAGATTTTCAGAATAGTGATGACTTGTACAATTCTGATTCCGTTTATTTTACTAGCAGTTGTATTACACGATTTAAAATCGTTGGGTTTTCTTTTATTTGCTTTAGGATTGGTTTTTTTTCTACTTCGATATGATTTAAAAAAATGGAAATTAATACAATTGGATCGTAAAAACGGAGTTGCAAATCGTATTGTTGGAACAGTTGAAGATTTAGTGAAAGAAACTTATGTAGTTCAAAGAAGTGATTTTATTCGTATTACTCGGGAAGTGTTAGTTAATGAAACGTACTATGAAATAAATAGAAAGTTATACAAATCTATTCGAATTGGAGATCAAATTGCATTGATAGTCTTGCCAAATAGTAATCGTGTTATTCAAGGAGAAATTTTAGATAAAGCTAAAAAGCCAACATCTATTTTTGATTTTAGTATGCAAAAGGAGGTAGTAAAGAATGATTTAAGAAATTATAGGTAAAAAAAAGGGTGTATAGAAAATCTAACACCCTCTTTGTCTTAATTCAATTTATTTTTGGTAAAAAGGGAATTTTACAACTTGTGCTTTTACACCTTTTTCTCTAATTTCAATAAAAATTTCTGAATCAACTGCTGCGTGAGCTACATCAACATACGCCATTCCAATTGCTTTTTTCACAGTTGGACCTTGAGTTCCCGAAGTAACTTTTCCAATAACGTTGTTGTTAGCGTCTAATACACGGTAGTCGTGACGAGGAATCCCTCTGTCAATCATTTCAAAACCGATTAATTTTTTAGATACTCCAGCTTCTTTTTCAGCCTTTAAACGATCTGAATCAACAAAGTCTTTTGTGAATTTTGTAATCCAACCCAAACCAGCTTCTAATGGTGAAGTTGTATCGTCGATGTCGTTTCCATATAAACAGAATCCCATTTCTAAACGCAATGTATCACGTGCAGCTAAACCAATTGGTTTAATTCCAAACGCAGCTCCAGCTTCGAAGACTTTGTCCCACACTTGTTTTACTTCCGTGTTTTTACAGTAAATTTCAAATCCTCCAGATCCTGTATATCCAGTAGCTGAAATAATTACGTTTTCAATTCCTGCAAATGGACCAACTTCGAAGTGATAATATTTGATGGCTGATAAATCAACAGATGTTAATGATTGCATTGCTTCAACAGCTTTTGGACCTTGTATTGCCAACAAAGAATAATCATCAGAAAGATTACGCATGTCAACACCTTTCGTATTGTGTGAAGAAATCCAATTCCAATCTTTATCGATATTAGAAGCATTTACAACTAATAAGTATTGTTCTTCTTTGATTCTATAAACAATTAAATCGTCAACGATTCCACCATTTCCATTCGGAAGACATGAATATTGCGCACGTCCAATTGTCAAAGTCGAAGCATCATTTGTTGTAACTCGTTGAATTAAATCCAAAGCTTCAGGACCAGTTAACAAAAACTCACCCATGTGTGAAACATCAAAAACTCCAACACTCGAACGAACTGTTTCGTGTTCAGCATTAACACCTTCGTATTGAACAGGCATATTGTAACCTGCAAATGGAACCATTTTCGCTCCTAAAGCCTCGTGAACTGCACTTAAAGCTGTGTTTTTCATACCTCAAAAATTTTGGCAAATGTACATATTATATAAGAATTCGAGATGACTCAAAAAATAATTACACAAGAAATTTGAAAGTTGTTTTTTTTTAGACAAAATAACTAAAAGAATAAATTTGTTACTTTTTTGCTAATTTTAACTGTATAAAGTTCTCTGGCACGAAATTCGTAAAACGGAGTTGAACTAAAAAATAAAATAACATGAAATTAAAATTACTTTTATTACTACTTGTTTCTAGTACAGCTTCATTTGCTTTAGAATTAAATTATTCTTGGAAACCGTTTACTAGCTATCAATTCTCTGCTGTACAAAAAGATGATATTAATATGACTATGATGGGGATGAATATGACAGACAAATTCACAACGACAGTAGATTTTGTGGTTTATATTCAGTCTGTTGACGCTGAAGGAACAGCTAAAGGTCACTTGTTTTTGATCAACTATTCTGTAAAAGATTCAAAAGGTGTCGTTTTAGCTTCGTTAAAATCATTGCCTAAAAATTCGGTTCAAAGTGCGATTACTGTTGACAAAAAAGGTCATTTCACTTTCGAAAAAGAAGTGACTTTAGTTACAACTGCAACAGGTAACTTTTTAGTTTATGGAAAACCTTCAGAAAACGGAATGAGTGCTGGAATGGAGACTGGAACTGAAAAAGTGGACGTTTATGCTTCTTTTGATCCTAAAACAGGGAAGTTGAAATCGGGTTATACCACAACAACTATGACGAAAACAAAACCAGCTACAATCACAACAAATGATAAGTCAGATGAATTAGATGTTTTTCCTTATGATTTCTTAGAAATGATGATCATGCCAGAAGGGGAAGTGAATCAAGGCGACAAATACGATGTGAAAGCTGGATTCTATAATGTAAATTTATTGGCAAGTTCAATTGTTAATAATGCGGTCACTTTCAATGAAACAATAACAACGAATAAATCTCAAGATCAATTCAGTGGTGCAGCAGACGTTCAAACTCAAGACGGAATGTTCAATACGGGCGAAATTGGCGGAATGGGTGGCATCGATTTAGATCCGGAAGATCAAGAAGCAATGGATATAACTAAAAGCATGAGTCCAGATATGAATGGAACAATTGCAGTTGTTTTTGATGGAAATGCAGGAATGTTCTCGAGTGTGAATGGAACATTGAATACATCAATTGATGCAATGGGGATGAAAATGACCATCAAATCCGTTCTCACAATGACAAAAAAATAAAAACAATTATTTTATTATTATATGCTTGTCGGGAACTTTGCCACAAAATCATTAAAACGTAAATATTTTACGTAGTTCAGGTCATAAATTTGCCTCAAAATAAAGAAAACATGAGGTTGCTAGAGTTTTATACTTCATTTCCAACAGAAGAATCT
>JBKDZA010000231.1:0-13803 GCA_046308455.1 Fluviicola sp. | reverse complement strand
TGCATATACTTTGTTGTTTGATGGGAACACAAGTTATATAAACGATACTGCGAATTTGACGAATATTCGTTTTGATGCTTTTTTAGCTCAGAAATTTGGTTTTGGAGTTCGATCAAAAGATAATTTAAGTTCACTTGCTTTTAATTTATATTCAATTCAGAATTATGCACAAGTATTTGTAAGAAAGGGTTCTTGGTATCAAGATTCAACTATTTCCATGATTAACATAAATATGAATGGAGACTTTGCTTACACTGAAGGCGATAAATTTTCAAAAGGAATAGGGGTAGGAATTGACTTTGAATACAGATTCAAAACAGACTGGGTTAAAAATTCTAAAGCTTGGTTCCGTTTTTCGGTTTCAAATCTTGGATTAGCCTTTTTAAATCAACCACTTACACGTTATCAATTCAATGATACTATTGATTATTCTGGATTTACAGTCAAAGATTTAATAGATGAAAATTCAGCTTTAAATTCCGACTTTTCACTTCTTGATTCATTAGGTATTGAGAAAAAAGAGGGGAGAAGTATTACAACAATTCCTAGTTACATTCAAGTTGAAAAAATGATCGATCAATTTTCAGCGAAAAAACTACAAGTCTTTTTTGGATTGCGTTTGTTTGCTTCTATTCAAGGAGTTCCAACTGGATTCGCTGGACTTTATTACAAACCTACAAAGAATTTTGCGCTTTCATCTTCAGTTGCTTACGGAGGATTTGGAAATTTTAGAGGAGGTTTTTATTTGAATTATCAATTTGAAAAAGGATTAATAGTTATTGGTAGCGACGATATTTACGGTACAATTTCTAAAAACGGATTTGGAAAATCATTAAATGCACGTTTGGTATGGAGAATGTAAAAAAAATAGTAGTTGTACTATCCCTTTTACTTGTAAATGTTGGTTTTTCTCAACAGAAATTCTACAAAGTATACGGAGGAACTGGTTATGATCGAGGATATGGAATTCTCCAATTGAAAGACAGTGGTTACGCAATTTGTGGAACAACTTCTAGTATAGTTGATGCTCCAAGCCAAGCATACGTTTCACGCATGGATAAAGCTGGAAACATTTTATGGGCAACAGCAATTGGTGGAACTGAATCTGAAGAAGCTAGAGATATTACTAAATCTGGAAAAGGAAACTTTTTTGTTTCTGGTTTTTCAACTAGTGGTGTAAGTTCTAATTTTGATGCGTATACATTTTTCATTGATACAAATGGTTTGTTGATTTGGGAGAAACGCTTAGATTTTGGTGGTTGGGAACAATGGAATGATGGCGTTGAGTTAAAAGATAGTAGTGTTTTTCTTGTTGGAAAATCCGAATCGACAACTTCTTCATCTAACGCGCATATTTTAGCTCGAATTAATCAAACTGGAGATACACTTTTCACAAAGAAAATTTCTTATACAGGAGCTTCAAATTTAACTGGAGTTTGGAAATATACTGACACTTCTGTTGTTGTCTGTGGTTCTGTTTTTAACCAAGATTCATTAAAAAGAAAAGCTTATTTAGCTGTTTTTCACAACGACGGGACTTTGATTTGGGAAAAACAATATGGAATTCATGGAGAATTTGTATTGAATGATGTAACAATGAGAGGAACTGAAATTTTCGCATGTGGAACTCACCCTATTGGAACGACATCAGCAGAATTTAATTTAATGACCAATTTTACAGGTGATTTGATTTATGGTTTTGAAATTACAGATTCACATGTAACAAAAAATCTGTGTTTAGCGAATACAACAACTTCTGGAAATGGTTTCATTGTTGGATATCAAAAAGAAAATGCAAGTTTTCCAACTTTTGTAAATGGAGAAGATACTTATTTAGGTAGATATGATGGTGGTTTGTTTTGGAATTATGCTGAAGGTTATAGTGGAATTGGACAAGATCAAACGAATGAAATTGCTTCAACTCTAGACGGTTCTGCTGTTGCAATAGGATATCACACAACAGTAGGAGAATTAAGTAATACGATTTTTGTGATCAAGTTAGGACCAGATTTAAGTTATCCCACTCACACCGCATCTTCAGTATTTAATGTTGCAACTATTGAAGACCTTGTTGATTCGCAAGTTTCGATTTATCCAAATCCTTTTTCAGATTTCATTCAGATTGATATTGAACTTGAATCTGAACTATCAATTGTTAGCTTAAACGGAGAAGTTTTAATGAATAAAACAATTCAAAGTTCTGAAAAAATTGACTTATCGAATCTTACAAATGGAATGTATATCGTAAAATTAGTTTCTGAAAACGGAACTTTTATTCATAAAATTCAAAAGCAATAAAGGATGAAAATTGGTGTTTTAAGTATCTTTATGTTATTTCTCTTCGAGAATAGTTCGATTAATGCACAAACACATCATTTTGATTCGATATCCAATTTAAATTATCAAGCACTTCACAACGCAAACTTAAACGATTGTTGGGGTTACGTTGATGAAACAGGTATTGAATATGCTTTAGTTGGAACTACAAAAGGAACCTCAATCGTAAGTTTAGCGAATCCAGCAAATCCAATTGAGATTTTTTGGGAACCTGGAACTGAATCTATTTGGCGAGATTTACAAGTTTATGGTGACTACGCTTACATTACAACCGAAGCAGATAATGGACTTTTAATCATTGATTTATCTCCACTTCCTAGCTCAACTATTTTACCTACAACTTATTATTTTGGTCCAGTTGGTCCAGATTATTGGTCTTCAGCACACGATATTTTCATTGATACGACTGGTGGTTGGGCATATATTTGTGGAGCAAATCGAGGTAATGGAGGAATGATTATTTTAGATATTCATACGAATCCACTTGCGCCAATTGAAGTAGGTATTTTTGATAATTGGTATTGCCACGATGCGTTTGCGCAAGGTAATTTATTGTATGGTGCCCATATTTCAGATGGTTATTTGTCAGTGATTGATGTGACTGATCATTCAAATCCGGTTTTAATCAATACTATTACTACTCCTAATGCATTCGCACACAATGTTTGGGTTACTTCAAATGATCAATATGCAGTAACAACAGATGAAATTCGTGGTGCTTTTGTTACTTTATATGATGTTTCAGATCCGATGAATATTCAAGAAATGGATCGTGTTCAATCAACAGCTGGAAGACCAATTATTCCTCATAATGCGTTTATTTTAAGAGATTCATTTATTGTAACTTCTTACTATACGGATGGAATTGTCATGCATAATATGACACGTCCAAAAAACGTGATAGAAGTAGCATCTTATGATTCAAATGTTTCAGATTTACCAGAATTTAATGGTTCATGGGGAGTTTATCCATATTTGCCAAGTGGACATTTTCTCGCTTCTGATATGACAACTGGTTTACATGTAGTGAAACCGACTAATTTTTCAGCATCCTATTTTGAAGGATTGGTTCGAGATGCCACAACATTGAATCCTTTAAACAATGCAAAAATTGAGATAATCAATGAAGAAAAAATAGATTTTACAGCTGTTGATGGTTTGTTCGGAGTTGGAACACCAAATTTCGGTAATTTACAAGTGAAAGTTTCAAAAGTAGCTTATTACGAACAAGTTTTTACTTTAAACTTTGTAGCAAATCAATTAATTATTGATACAATTGATTTAGTTCCAATTCCACCATTACCAATTCAAATTAATGTTGTTGAAGAGGGAACTTTAACTCCAATAATTGGTGCAGACGTTTTGGTAAGTGTTCCAGAAATGAATGTGAATGGAGTTTCGAATGGCTTTGGAGAAACGAATATAAACATCTATTACCCAGGACTTAATCAAGTTACAGTTGGGAAGTGGGGATATGTGACTGAATGCTCAAGTTACACAATTGATGCTGCAAATTCAACGTTGACAATTGAGTTGATAAAAGGATATTACGATGATTTCACATTTGACAATTCGTGGACAATTTCAGGATCTGCATTAAAAGGAATTTGGGAAAGAGCAATACCTTTTGAAGGATTTACAGGAGTTGCACCAGAAGTCGATGCACAGTTTGATTGTAGTGAAACTTGTTATTTAACTGGAAATCAAGCTACATATATGCCAAATGTGGATGATGTGCAAGATGGAAGAACAATCTTAATTTCTCCTTTAATGGATTTGACAACTTATACAAGCCCATATTTGAATTTCGATTTTTGGTTTTATAATTACTACGGTCCCAATTTAGTTGACGATACGTTACGTGTTTTTGTATCAAATGGAACGACATCTGTTGAAGTTTTTAAAGTTGGAAATACAGGGAATATTCAAACATGGAAATATAAAAGTGTTTTGCTTTCAGACTTTATTCCAATTACAAATACGATGCGGGTTACTTTTCAGACAAGTGATACGGTTCCAAATGGAAACATAACTGAAGCTGCAATTGATCGATTTACAGTTGAAAATCAAATCAGTGCATCACTTGAAACAAATGAAAATAAAAATTTAGAATTGTATCCGAATCCAGTTGAAAATATGCTTACAATAAGTTCAGATGAACTTGGTGAGATTTCGATTTTTGATATTCGTGGTAAACTAATAAAACAAATCAATAAAGAATCACAAATTGAATTAATAAACGTGAGTGATTTAGAAAACGGATTGTATTTTCTAATTTCAGAGACTAAATCTATTTCATTTATTAAAAGATAATTGTTTAAACTCTCCAATGTCAAACCTTGTATAAAAGGAGGCTTTTGTTATTTTTGTAAAAAAAACACTCATTTTGGAGAATAAAATCGATATTTCAATAGTTGTTCCATTGTTTAATGAAGCAGAATCATTGCCTGAATTACATGCGTGGATACAACGTGTTTTACAAGCTCAAAAATTATCATATGAAATTGTTTTTATCGATGATGGTAGTAAAGACGGATCTTGGGATGTTATTGAAGATTTAAAATCAAAAGATGCGTGTGTAAGAGCAATTAAATTCCAAAGAAACTACGGTAAATCTGCAGCATTACATGTCGGATTTGAAGCTGTAAAAGGAAAGGTTGTTGTTACTATGGATGCGGATTTACAAGACTCTCCTGATGAATTGCCAGAATTATACCGCATGATTGTGGAAGAGGATTTTGATGTGGTTTCTGGATGGAAAAAGAAAAGATACGATCCAATTACAAAAACAATTCCTACAAAATTATACAATTGGGCAGCAAGAAGATTGACAGGAATTTATTTGCATGATTTTAATTGCGGTTTAAAAGCATATAAAAATTCAGTAGTTAAAAGTATTGAATTGTATGGTGACATGCACAGATACATACCTGCATTAGCAAAATTCGCTGGATTCAACAAGATTGGTGAAAAAGTAGTTATTCACCAAGCAAGAAAATACGGTACAACTAAGTTTGGATTGAATCGCTTTATAAATGGACCATTGGATTTAATGACGGTGGTTTTTATGGGGAAATACGGTAAAAAACCAATGCATTTCTTCGGTGTGATTGGAATTATACTTTTTATAATTGGCTTTAGTTTTGCTTTTTATTTAGGAATTTCAAAATTGTTTTTCAATACGGAAGGACGTTTACTTGCAAGTAGAACAGAGTTTTACATTTGTTTAGCTTCAATGATTATGGGTGTTCAGTTTTTCTTGGCTGGATTTATTGCTGAAATGATTGGACGAAATAGTTCAAGCAGAAATGTCTATTTAGTAGAAAAAGAACTTTAAATCTAGTAACATGTGGGGAATTGATTCAAGTTGGACACTTTTTTTAGATCGTGATGGAGTAATCAATCACCGAATTTGGGACGATTATGTCAAACAAACTTCTGAATTTGTTTTATTAGATGGCGTTGCTGATTCTATTTCAGTTTTCAATCAGTTGTTTTACAAAGTTTTAGTTGTCACAAATCAACAAGGAGTAGGGAAAGGATTAATGACAGAACGTAACCTTTTTGAAATTCATGCTTATTGTTCGGAGTTACTTCTCGAAAAAAATGGTCAAATAGATCACTATTATTTTGCGCCAGATTTGATAAATGCTGAAAATAATATGCGGAAACCAGGTTCTGGAATGGCTTTAAAAGCTAAGTCAGATTTTCCTCAAATTGATTTTACTAAATCAATCATGGTGGGAGATACAGACTCTGATATTGAATTCGGACGTAATCTTGGTATGAAAACTGTATACGTTTCACATGAAGGCTCAAGAAATGATGAAGCAGATTTAATTGTTGATTCATTAGTTGATTTTAAAAATAGATTAATTAGTTGATAATATATTGGAAATGAAAAAAGTAGGGTTAATATTTTTAATGTTTTTGCTTGTTTCAAGTGTTTTTGCACAAAACATCAATAAAAAAGATGCGCAAGGTAGAAAACAAGGTCCTTGGCAAAAAAAGTATCCAAATTCTTCATTATTAGAATATAAAGGACAATTTAAAGACGATAAACCAGTTGGAACCTTCACGTATTATTACAAAAACAATAAAGTAAAAATGATTATTGTCCACGATGCAAAAACTGGACGTTCACATTGTCAAATGTTTCATGAAGAAAATGGAAAATTAATGGCAAATGGAGTTTATCAAAACGAATTAAAAGACTCTATTTGGGATTTTTACGGTCCATCAGGAAGAAAAAGCACACAAGAATCTTATAAAAACGGTAAACTTCACGGACCTTACACAATTTATTATGTTCCTGAAAACATCAATGATAAATCTTTGAAACCTAGTTACGTTGCTAATTACGTTGATGGCTTGAAAGAAGGACTTGTGATTGAATATTTCGATACAGGAGTAATAAAATCTAAAACACCATATATAAAAGGAAAACGTCATGGAGTTGTAAATATTTATCATCCAAACGGTAAATTAATGATCCAAGAACGTTGGAAAAATGGTGAACAACATGGTTGGCAAACGGCTCATGATCAAAACGGTAAAGAAACTGGACGTCAATTGTATCGATTGGGTGAAAGATTAGAAGGAAAACGAAAAGAAGATTATTTAAATAACTGTAAAAAAGCAGGTGTTGATCCCAATAAATTGAATTAGATTTTCTATATTTGGGTATGCGAAGAATTCTGCTTACTATACTATTGATTTTGATTCTCGTTTCTTGTAAAAAAGAGAAATCTCTTAATTTTCACTACGATTATTATCCAATCGTTGAAAATCAGTTTGTTACTTACAAAGTTGATAAAGTAATAACGGATATTACAGTTAATCAACACGATACCTTGAGTTATTTCATGAAAGTTCAAATAGGAGTGATTGAAATTGACAATGAAGGAAGAACTGTAAATCGAGTAAATAGATATGTTGGACCTTCTGTAACGGGACCTTGGACACTTCAAGATATTTGGACTACATTAATAGATGGAGATAAAGCTGAGTTAATAGAGGAGAACAATCGTATTATTAAACTGATTTTCTCTCCAACAAAAACAAAGGAATGGGATGCCAATGCGTTTACAAACCTAGTTCCATTGGATTGTTATTACGACGAAATTCATAAAGAAAAAGTAATCAATGGTTTTACATTTGACTCTACAGTTACCGTTGAACAAGAAGATGAATTGAATTTTATTCAATACAAACGTAAATTCGAAGTGTATGCCAAAGGAATCGGGATGGTTCGAAAACATTACAAAGACTTCGAAATCATGAACAATGATTCTACAAATGTGAAAAAAGGGAAAGAATTGCGAATGATTGTAGTAGATTTCTCGAATTAATACTTCGAAAAGTATCTATTCCAATGAATCAATTATCTTTGCACAAATTTTCATACTAAAATATGTCTCAAGATATTCAAGCAGTGAGTTACTGTATCGGTCTAAGTGTAGCTGATAGCTTAATTCAACAAAATTTAGACGGTTTAGATACAAATCTACTTTCTGAAGCCATTTCTGATGTTTTCAATAACAAAGAATTGAAATTTTCACACGAACAAGCTGGTCAAATTATTCAAGCTTATGTTCAAGAATTAGCAGCAAAAGAATTTGAAGTTGTTAAAAAAGAAGGTGATGATTATTTAGCTGATAACGCTAAAAAAGAAGGAGTAATTACAACTTCAACAGGTTTACAATATTCAATTCTTGAAGAAGGAAAAGGTGAATTGCCAACACCAGCAGATACAGTTAGTGTGCATTACCATGGAACATTAATTGATGGAACTGTTTTTGATTCTTCTATTACTCGTGGAATGCCTGCAACATTTGGTGTAACTCAAGTAATTAAAGGGTGGACGGAAGCTTTACAATTAATGAAAGTTGGTTCGAAATACCGCTTATACATCCCTCAAGATTTAGCTTACGGTGCGAATCCACATCCAGGAGGAGCAATTAAACCTTTTATGGCATTGATTTTTGATGTTGAACTTTTAGAAATAGTTAAATAATGAAACAATTTTTCACGTTTATATTCGTCGCATTCGTAATCGCTTCTTGTGGAGATGATTCGAAAAAATCTGATATTGAAGCACTTCCATTAAATAACAAGAAACAAGAATTGTCTTATTTAATGGGTGCAGATGTTGCAAAACAATTGGTTCAAGATCCAAATCTTGCTAAATATGATTTAAAAGAAATCATCTCTGGTTTTGAAGCTTCATTAAAGAATCCATCATTGTTTGATCAAGGATGTCAAGCGAAATTACAAGAGTTTGTTGGTCCGAATCCTCAAGCAGGTGAATTCAATATGTCTGTAGCTAAAGAAGCTTCCAATTGTATTGGTAAATATTTCGGTCAAAATTTCATCGTTGGTTGGAAATCAGCTAATTCATTGAACGAATTCGATTTGAAATATGTAAAATATGGTTTTGAATTGGCTTTGAACAAACAAGATACATTGATCAAACCTGAAGTTGCTCAAACAATGGTTGCAGATTTCATGAACACTGTAAATGGTCGTTTAGCTGTTGATGTAGAGAAAAAAGAAAAATCATTCTTTACGAAGGTAAAAGGAATGCCAAACACAGTTGAGATTGAACAAAGTATTTATTTGCAAACATTGAAAGCAGGAAATGGAGGATCACCTTTAAATTCTGACGATGTGAAAGCACATTATGTTTTAATGAACACGAAAGGTGATACATTACAATCGTCATTAGGTCAGCCTGAAGTTCCAATTTTCAACCTTGGAGGAGTTATACCAGGATGGACAATCGGAATTCCAAAAATGAAAAAAGGAGGGAAGTATAAATTGTATGTTCCTCAAGCTTTAGCTTATGGGAAAAACACTCCAGATCCAGCAACAATTCCACCATTTTCAACACTTGTATTCTATGTTGAATTAATTGATTTCGGGAAACCAGGAACAATTAAATAATAAGAGAAAAATAATTTTTTAAATCCGCTAGTTCTTTGAGTTAGCGGATTTTTTTTTGAAAGGGCTGGTTTTACTGGAGAATCAATGAATCAATTGATTCATTAATACATTGATAAATTAATACATTGATTCATTAATACATTGATACATTGATACATTGATACATTGATACATTGATACATAAATCAATTAATCAAACAAAAACCAAATTTAGTCTATTTCGCAAATCCTATTTTTCGTCGTTTACCTTTGATTTTTTCGTCTTTAATTAGCTTCAATGTTTCCTCAAAAACTGATTCATGTAATGCAACCAAACTGTATTGATCAAAGACATTTATCATACCGATGTTTTCTCCTTTGATTCCACCGATTTTATGTAAAAATCCAACAATATCTACTTTATTCAGTTTTTCCTTTTTTCCAGCACTGATGTAAATAGTTTTGTAATTCGGTTCGTCTGGAAGTGGTTCGTTTTCGACGATATCAAAGGGTTCAACGGGTATTTGAGCCAACCAATCTATGAGTTTGTTCGCAAACAAAAAGACAACTCCATTCGAATTTTGTCGACTTGAACGTCCATTTCTATGTACAAACTCATTTTCCAAACGTGGAAGTTGGTAATGAATGATATATTTTACATCGTCAATGTCGATTCCACGTGCGCCTAAATCTGTACAAATCAAAAAGAAAGCTGAACCATTTTTAAACTTGATCAATGCTCTTTCTCGGTCTGCTTGCTCTAAACCTCCATGATACAAAGAATTTAAAACAGAATGATCGTTTAAAAAGTTACTTAACTCTTCCGCTTTTTCTCGATGATTACAGAAGATAATTGTTTTATCTGTTTCAATATTGCACAATAACTCCAATAAAAGTTGCGCTTTGTTGGCTTCCTCGTATTGAATTTGAAAGAATGAGAACTTTGGTTTCAAACTTTCATCTCTAAAATCCAATTGAATAATTTCAAACTCACTTAAAAAGGGTGGAAGTTCATTTAATTCAGTTGCTGATGCTAAAAAGAAAGAGTTTTTCTCTTCACATTTAGTGACAATTTTTTCAATGTCGTTCAAGAAACCCATTTCCAAAACTTTATCGAACTCATCGAAAACTAGGTGTTTCACTTGTTTTAAGTCAAGTGCTTCACGTTCAATTAAATCGACAATTCGACCAGGAGTTCCAATAACAATTTTCGGATTACTATTTAAGCGATTGATTTCTGTTTGAATGGAATGTCCGCCATAAACAAGCACAACATTCAGTTCCGGATTTAAGTTCTTGACAACTTCATAGATTTGTTGTGCTAATTCGCGTGTTGGACTGATAAACAATTGCTGTAAATCATCACTTTTTTCATCAATTTGAAGTAAAGCATCTAATGCAAATGCAAGTGTTTTTCCAGATCCAGTTGGAGCATATAAAACAGTACTTTCAGTAGTTTTGGAGCTATTCAATGTTTCATTTTGAAGAGAATTCAATTCCTTGATTCCCATTTTCGCTAAACCTGCTTCAAACTGTTTGATATTTTTCATGGGACAAAGTTAGTTAATTATAAGACTAATTTGAATTTTACAAATTTTTGAGAAAGAAGAGATAAATCCTTTCCTTGTTTTAATTGAAATTATTTAATTTTAACCAAAGTTCAAATCAAATGAGTTTTAAATCGTTTAAAGAAAATCTTTTTCAAGTTGTATTTCCAACTCATTGCATCAATTGTGGTCATCAAGATGTGATAAATGATTCTAAACTTTGTTTAACATGTTACGAAGCTCTACCATTGACAAACTTTGATAAAGTTGAAGAAAAATCACATTTGGATAAACTTTTTTGGGGAAGAGTTTTGGTAGAAAATACATTTGCATATTTGTATTTTATGGAGAATTCAACTACTCAACATTTGTTACATCAACTAAAATACAAAGGTCAAAAAGACATTGGTTTGTACTTTGGGAATAAAATGGGTGAATTTTTGAAATCAAATGAAATTCAAATTGATGCTTTGATTCCAGTTCCACTTCATCACCGAAAACAATTTAAACGAGGCTTTAATCAAGCTGAATGTATCGCAAAAGGAATTCAACAAGCTACCGATTTGAAATTGGATTTAAAAAGCATAAAACGTGCTGTGTTCACTGATTCTCAGACGAAAAAGAGTTTGGTTTCTCGTTGGGAAAACATGAAAAACAAGTTTGTTATTTCTGATTCAATTAAGCAATACAATCATATTGCATTGGTTGATGACGTAATAACAACAGGTTCAACACTTGAAGCAATTATTGTTGAAATTCGAAAAGTCCATCCTGAAATAAAGATTTCTATACTTTCTTTGGCGGTTACACGTTAACAATCTTTAATTTTGCGTTATGAATATTGCAATAATTGGTTCAGGTTTATCAGGAATTACATTAGCTCATTTTTTAGATGACCGATCAGTTGATTTTACTTTGTTTCATTCAGGTGAAAATGTTTCATCAACAGTTGCTGCAGGAAGTATAAATCCACTTGTTTTTAGAAGAATGACTAAATCGTGGCGAGTGGATGATTTTCTACCTTTCACTCAAGATTTCTTTAGAAAATGTGAAGAGAAAACACAATCGAAGTTCTATATCGACATGCCAATTCGAAGATTGTTTTCAACAGAACAAGAAGCAAATGAGTGGAAGAAAAAGCAATATTTACCTGATTTTGAAAAATATATGTATCCACTAACCGATGTGGATTCGAATTACGATAAAGCTAAAAACACTTTTGGAACGGCATTAGTAAAACAAAGTGCGTATGTTGATGCGAAATCCTTTATGCAAGCAAACTTATCTTATTTTGAATCAAAAGGAAAAGTACGAAATGAGAAAGTAGATTATTCTCAATTGAATCATGAAAATGGTACATACAAAAATGAAGCATTTGATTTTTTCGTTTTTTGTGAAGGAAAAGATAATTTGTACAATCCTTGGTTCTCAGTTCTTCCTGTAACGCAAACTAAAGGCGAAGTCTTAACTGTTTCTTTTGAGAAAATAACATTTGAGGAATCATTGAATCGTAAATGTTTTTTATTGCCTTTGATAGGAGGAAATTATAAAATTGGATCTACATATATTTGGGATACTGACAATACTGAAATTACTGAAGTTGGAAGAAATGAAATCTTATCAAACTTAACTTCAATTACGGATGAAATACCTACTGTTTTACATCAAGAAGCAGGAGTGAGGCCTACAACTGTTGATCGTAGACCAATTTGCGGACAACATCCTAAATTTGATAAGTTTTATATTTTCAATGGATTAGGAGCAAAAGGATATTTAATTGCACCAAAACTGATTCAAGAATTTACTGATTATTTGTTTGATGGAAAAGAAATGGACAAAGAAGTAAGTATCAATCGTTATAATTATTTGTTTGATTAAAACTTTGTTATTCAGCAGTTTCGATTACTGCTTGTTGAATTAATTTCCCAACTGAATGCATTCTTTCCTCAGAAATAGTTAGAGGTGGAGACAAACGGAAACTATATGGATGTGACAAAAACCAAAAACTGATGATTCCATATTCCAGTAATTTTTTCACTACTTTTTCTACTCGTTCAAAGCTTTCCATGTCACAGGCATACATCATCCCAACACGACGTATTTCTTTAATTTCCGAAATTTCATTTATATAATTTTCAAGGATCTGAGCTTTTCGTTCAACTTCTTTAAAATCAATTTCGTCGCGATAAACTTCTAAACATCCCCAGGCTGCAGCACTTATCACTGGATTTCCACCAAAAGTAGTTATGTGTCCAAGCATAGGTTCATATGTCAATTCCTTCATGTATTCGCGTTTCGAAACAAAAGCTCCAATTGGAAGTCCACCGCCCAAAGCTTTTCCTAAAACCAACACATCTGGGACAACATTCGAATGTTCGAAAGCAAATAATTTTCCTGATCGCCCCATTCCACATTGAATCTCATCGAAAATTAATAATGCTCCAACTTCAGAACAGCGATCTCTCAAAGCTTTTAGGAATTCAGTTGTTCCTTTGCGAACACCAGCATCACCTTGGATTGGTTCTATGATTACTCCAGCAGTTCTCGATGTAATTCTTGATAAATCTTCAATCGAATTGAACCTCAAGAAGTCAACATCAGGTAGAAGTGGACGAAAAGGTGATTTTTTTGTTTCATTTGCTGATACAGACATCGATCCATGCGTATTTCCGTGATAAGAACCTTTAAAAGCAATTAGTTGAGTTCGTCCTGTAACTCGTTTAGCCAATTTTAATGCAGCTTCATTTGCTTCAGTTCCAGAATTTACTGGATAAACACAGTTTAATTGTTCAGGTAAAAAAGAAGTAAGCAAACGTGCAAATTCTAAGGTTGGTTCTTGGACAAATTCACCATAGACCATTACGAGTAAATATTTATCCAGTTGTTCTTTAATACGTTTAATCACTTGAGGATGACGATTTCCAATATTCGAAACCGCTACTCCAGCAATCATATCGATGTAATCTTTTCCAGAAGTATCAGTAATTATATCACC
>JBKDZA010000230.1:0-11215 GCA_046308455.1 Fluviicola sp. | reverse complement strand
TCTTCAAAATCATAAACTCCATCAAAGATTTCAGGTGACATTTTTTCACCTTTCAAGTTGAAAATTCCGTATTGTTTTCCAATTTTCAAGGCGTAAGATTGATTCTTTTTACTTTGTGAAAAAGTGAAAAATCCGATGAATGAACAAAAGAATAAAAGAATGATGTTTTTGATCATGAATCAAAAATAAGAAAAAAACATAAGTCCAAGGGGATTAATCCCCTTGGAACGGGGATTCCCCGTGGGAATATGTTTATTTTATTTTCGGTGCACGACTGATCGCCATAAATGTCGACAAACCAACCACAGTAATCGAACTCAAAGGCATAATGACTGCAGCAACAAATGGTGTCAAAGATCCAGAAATTGCAAAGCCTAATCCTGTTAAATTATACATCAAGGAAAAAACAAAACTTACTGCAATGAATTTTTTTCCATTGCGCACATATTCCATGAATCGTTCAAAGTTCTTCAATTGATTTGCTTCCAAAATCGCATCCGAAGCAGGTGTAAAGCGTACTAAATTCTCAGAAACGGCAATTCCTATCGTAGCAGCTTGCAAAGCTCCGGCATCATTCAATCCATCACCAATCATAATCACACCTTTTGTTTTTTCAAGAGTTTGCTCGATGAATCGCTTCTTGTCAATTGGTTTCTGATTAAAATGATACTTAGTTCCTGAAGGAAATAATTGCTCTAAATGTGCTTTTTCGGAATCATTGTCGCCAGATAATACGATCAATTGATAATGTTTCCCCAATTCTTGTATAGATGAAACAATTCCACTGCGCAATTCATTCCCAAAGATGAACTTCCCAATTAATTCTCCATCCCATTCTAACAATGAACTCGCTTCCTCAATTGTCAAAACTTCATCTTTACTTAACCAGGCATGTGAACCAATTCGAATGGTATTGAATTCCATTCCTTTTCCGCTCCATTCAATGATTTCTTTCGTTTCAATTGTTGGAATTTCGTTTTCACCCAATTGACTTTTTGCCCATACACAAATTTGTTTTGCATATGGATGTGTCGCATGTTCCGTAATCGCTGCAATGAGTGCAATTCGGTCTTGATCCAAAGCTTTTCCAGTGTATTTACACGATACATTTTCTGTACTTGTGAGTGTTCCAGTTTTATCAAAAACTAAGGTGTCGCAGTTTTGCATTTTTTCAATGACTGTCGTATTTCGCAAATAAAAACCTCTTTTTCCCAACATGCGTTGCATATTTCCAAATGTAAATGGACCTGAAAGCGCCAATGCACAAGGACAAGCGACAATTAATATTGCAGTTACAATTTCAGGAATCATTCGTGGAGCAATAAACCACCAAGCAATGGTAGAACCAAGTGCGATAATTAATACAATCCACAAAAAGTAACGCGAAATTCGGTCTTGTCGGATTGTGAAATCTGAATCAACTTGCTGACTTTCTTGTTCGTTCCACAATTGGGTCAATTCCGAACGACTTGTTGTACGACGAACCAACAATTCAATTCCAGTTCCAACAACTTTTCCACCTGCATAAATCAATTCGCCTTTTTCTTTCTCAATCCAGTCTGCTTCACCAGTTACGAAACTGTAATCGACCGTTGCTTTTTCCGAAAGTAAAGTGGCATCTGTTGGAATAATTTCTTCGTTTCGAATCAAGATGATATCATCAATTTCTAATTCTTCAATTGGTGTCATTTCGTTTTTGGATCCTTTTTTCTTCAAAACTGCAATTGGAAAATAAGATTTAAAGTCGCGCTCAAACGAAAGCCAACGATACGTTTTACTTTGAAACCATTTACCAATCAAGAGAAAGAAGATAAATCCTGCGAAAGAATCCATGTATCCTGGACCTTCATTCATGAAGATTGCGAAGACACTTCTTGTATACAAAGCGATGATTCCAATAGCAATCGGAATATCTAAATTGATTCTTTTTGCTCGAATTCCTCCCCAAGCAGCTTTAAAATAATCTTGCGCTGAATAAAAAAGTACAGGAATTGAAACTAATAATGACAAATAAGAACTAAACTGGCGAATTCCAGTATATGTTTTGTCGATTCCTAAATATTCAGGAAAACTCCACAACATGATACTTCCAAAAGCAAAACCTGCAAAACCCAATTGAAACAACAAACGTTTATTGAGTTTCATGGTCGATTCGATTTTATGAGAGAAATCGGGTTGATATCCAATTTTTGTTAGCAAAGTAGCAAGTTCTTTCAGACTACATTTTTCTTCATCAAAAACAATGGTTGCAAGTCTTTTAGGAAAGTCGACTAATGAAAAATTGATTCCATCGTTTAATTGATTCAAATGTTCCAACAAATAAATGCAACTTGCACAATGAATTTGAGGTAAGTGCAAGACGATTTTCACTTTCGACCCGTCTCTAAATGTATAGAATTTCTCGCGAATTGTTGGATCGTCTAAACTTTCGAAAAGAGCTGAAGAAGTGGTGTTTGGACGAATTCCTGCACGTTCATCATGCGAGTAATATTCACCGAGTTGATGATTGTTGAGTAATTGATATACCGTTAAACAGGCATTGCAACAAAACGTTTTTTCGTCGTAATCCAAACGAATATCCTCGAAAGGTTCGTTACAGTGAAAACAACATTCTTCGTGGTCCATTTTTTAAGTTTAAATTGTGCGACTAAAAGTTTTCGCTGAAATTGGATTTTTTAAATACTGATCAAAGGCCATACAACAGTTTCGTATGAAAGGCAAACCTTCAGGTGTTACACTTATTTTTGTATCTTTTACTTCCACCAAACCATCTACAATTAATGGGTACAAATCACGGATTAAATCGCTAAACGATAAATGTGAATCTTCATTGATTTCCGTTTCGAAATAGCACATGATATTCAAAATGTGTTGACGCACTTCTAAATCTATTTCGCTTAACAAATGTCCACGAGTAATTGGCAATTCACCTTGAACGATCGTTTCTAAATATTCTTTGACATTTGATTTGTTCTGCATAAATCCAAACCAAGAATCTGAAATCGAAGAGACACCAATTCCTAATAAAATTTTAGTTGGTTGAATGGTGTAACCCATAAAATTTCGGAACAAACGTTTTTCTTGAAATGCAATTGCTAACTCATCGTGAGGTAATGCAAAATGATCCATTCCAATTTCGATATACCCTCCGTTGATTAATGCTTCTTTTGCATTTTCGTAAATCGTTCTTTTCGTTAATCCACTTGGCAAATCTTCTTCAGAATAGCCACGTTGACCAGTTCCTTTGATCCATGGAACGTGTGCATAACTGTACAAAGAAATTCGATCTGGTTGCAGTGAAAGTGTTTTTTCAATTGTTTTATTAAAACCATCCCATGTTTGCATTGGAAGACCATAAACCAAATCATGACTTACAGAAGTATAGCCAATTTTACGTGAAAGATTGTGGACGTTTTGTACCGTTTCGAAGCTTTGAACACGGTGAATGGTTGTTTGAACAATTGGATCGTAATCTTGAATTCCGAAGCTCACACGTTTAAATCCGAAGTTGTATAGTGTTTGAAGATGTTCTTCAGTAGTTGAATTTGGATGACCTTCAAAACCCATTTCAGCATCAGAAGTGAAATCAACTAATTCTTTCAATCCATTAATTAATTTACTTAAACTCTCAGAAGAGAAAAATGTTGGAGTTCCACCACCGAGGTGAAGAGCTGCAACAACTGGTTTGTATTTTAAATGTTGAAGTGTTGTTTTCCATTCCCACAAAAGCGCATCGATGTATGGACTTTCAACTTGGTGATTAGTCGTGATGTATTTGTGACATCCACAAAAAGTACACAGAGAATCGCAGTAAGGTAAATGGATGTACAGACTAATTTCTTTTCCAGGGGAAAGTTCCAATCCTTTGTTAACAGTTTTAAACCATTCGTCTTGCTCCCAACCTGTTATTGACCAATAAGGAACAGTAGGGTAGGAAGTATAACGTGGGCCAGGCACATCGTATTTGGAAATTAAATCGTTCTGTTTCATGTCTGTAAGATCTGTGGACAAAAGTAGGGGAGTTGTTTTTCTTAAAAAATGATTTTTATCAGTTAAGTGGATTTTGAAATATGAAATGTTTAAATATGAAATATGAAAGGGAGAAATATGAATGACTAAATATGAAAGAGGGAAATATGAAAATAGAAAATGAATTAAAATAATGATTAAGTTCTTCGTTTTCTCCATTTCACAATTTCGAACCATGTAACAGAAAGGAATCCAATTAGAAAACAAAGGGATAATTGCCAGATATTCAATGCTTTAAATTCGAAGAATCGTGCAATTGGTGCTATATAAATCAATAGGGCTAATAAACTTAAAGTGATGAGGATAATGTAAACGACCATGTTGTTTTTGTACTTCATCGTTGTTAAAATTGAGTAGTAAAAAGAGCGATTGATTAAGGTCAAAAAGATATTTGCTGCTATCAAAACCGTGAAAACCATCGTTCTGGTTAGGGATTCATTGTAGTTATTCATCACAGAATATTGATAAACAAACAAGGTTCCAAGAGTAATCACCAAACCTTGGACAATGCTCGTTGACAATTCTTTCCAGTTAAAAAATGTAGTAGTCAATGCTTTTGGTTTTAAAGTCATCGTGTTTTTTTCCATTGGTTCGTTTTCATAAATGATTGAACACGTTGGACCCATTATTATTTCTAGAAAAATAATATGAACTGGAGAGAAAATTGTTGGAAAAACCCATCCCAAAGCCAAAGGAATGAATACCGTTAAAATGATCGGAATATGAATAGAAATAATGTATTGAATTGCTTTCTTGAGATTGGCATAAATTTTCCGTCCCATTGCAACTGCATCTACCATTTTTGACAAATCATCTTCAATGAGAATCAAGGAAGCAGCTTCTTTTGCAATTTCAGTTCCTTTTTTCCCCATTGCAATTCCGATATGTGCAGCTTTCAATGCAGGGGCATCATTTACTCCATCTCCAGTCATTGCAACAACTTGCTTACTTTCTTTTAAAGCCTTAATGATTTTTAGTTTTGCTTCTGGAAACATGCGGTTGAAAATAGCCGTTTCCATCACACATTTTTTGAGCTCTTTTGCATTTAATTTCATTAATTCGTCGCCCGAAATACTTTTGTCATATCCTCTAAAACCAACTTGTTTTGCAATTGAAGCAGTTGTTTCAGCATTGTCACCCGTTATTATTTTAACTGAAATGCCTGCTGCATAAAAATCTTCCAAGACTTTTTGAATGTTTTTCTTCGGAGGATCATAAAATGCCAATAAACCTGAAAAATGAAAGCTGAGGTCATCTTGATTCTTCGGATAATTTGTTCCAGTGAAATCTGAAAGTCCTACGGCTAAAATTCGATATCCTTCAGAAGCTAAACTTTTTAATGCAGTTGAAATGTGTTTTTTGTCCAAATCCGAGACTTTTGAATTTTGAATGATAGCTTCGGGCGCACCTTTTGCAGCAACTATTTGCGTGCCTTTTTTATCTTTAAAAATGTGTGTCATCAAAGGTGGTTTTCCTGCTAATGGATACTCATGCACAAGACTGTATTCAGTTCTTTTATCCACTTTTGTCGATTCTTTGTATGCTTGATGTAAGGCAATTTCCATTGGATCGAAAGGTATGGGTTCACTTGCCCACATAGCATTTTCAATAAGTTGAAGCGCATCTGATTTAGTTGAATTTGCATCCACAATTTCATTCGTTTCGAGTAAGTAGACTTTTGCTAAACTCATTTTATTTTCAGTTAGCGTTCCTGTTTTATCGGTACAAATGACAGTTGCACTTCCGAGTGTTTCGACTGTTTTCATTTGTTTGACAATGATCCCCATTTTAATCAAACGCCACGCACCAAGGGCCATGAAAGTTGTAAATGCAACAGGAATTTCCTCGGGTAAAATACTCATTGCTAAGGTCAGCGATTTCAGTAAACTCGTAAGAAAAACGGGTGAATGCCAAAAGTTTATTCCCCAAACAATTAGAAAAACGACTGCTCCAATTACCGCCATTTTCTTTACGAAGTTTGCGATTTGAATTTCGAGTGGCGTTTTCTCTTCATTAATTTCTTTTAAACTTTTTCCAATTTTCCCTAATTTGGTGTTGTTTGCAATCGCATTTACAGTTGCAATTACTAATCCACTTGCAACACTTGTACCTGTATAAATTTTATTATTATCTGAATCTTTGTCTTTAAAAACAGCAAACGATTCGCCTGTAAGAATGGATTCGTTCACTGAAAAGTCGTTGGAATGAAAGATAATTCCATCGGCAGCTATCGTTTTTCCTTCTTCAACAAGTAAGCTATCTCCAATGACGATTTCGGAGCTAATGATTGTCACGATTTGTCCATTTCGGATGACTTTTGATTTCGATTGAGAGTAGGCTTTTAATTTTTCAAGGGCATTTTTACTTCGAGAATATTGAAAGATGGAAATGGAAGTTTGAAAGACAATTGCGACCACTAAAAAGAGACCGTCACCCACTTTTCCACTGATAAAATAGATAGATGCAGCTGTTAGAAGTAGAATCATCATTGGGTCTTTGATGGTTCTCAAGAGCGTATCAAAAAAAGGCGATTCTTTTTTGTAATCTAAACTATTTTTCCCGAATTTTTCCCGTGAACTAAGAACTTGACTATCCGTTAAACCGCTAGTTTTAAATTGAGTTGCATTCATTTCCAAAAATAGCGAATGCACAATCAATTCGCTTGTATGATTGTTGATTAATGATGTAAGATTTTTAGTTATATTTTTGATTGCATTTTCCAAATGGAAAATAAGAAATGAGTAAAAATCTACTCATTTCTTATTCCTTAATCATTCTGTAATTTTTAAATATATAATGAATTAGAAAATAACTTATTGATTATAGTTTTTGAGAACAACTCCTTTTTGATTGAAGCGTACAGACATATAAATATTATCATTATTGTTATGAGCTTTACAAATCGGATAAATATAAACAGTACTACCATTTACAGGCGTATAGGCAGAAGTACCATTAATAACATGTCCACCAACAAAATCGTACCCACAATTAAATGGTGTACTTCCATCAGAATAATTAAAGGAAGTACAATAGTTTGGTCTTAATCCATTGTTGCAAGTATCAGCCCAAAGTTGAATCCAAGAATTGTAACCTGGTGGTTTTGGATCATGAGTTGACCCGATTACATTTGCAAAAGAATAGTTAATTGGCCAAGTAATAGTTCCTCCATAAACTGATTCAACTGATTCTTGAACTTCAATGATATCTTCTATTGTAGGTGATAAAACATCCTTTTTTTCAGGTTTAAACATTTCTTTGTAGTCATTGAAATTTTCAGGAGTTACAATTGGTGTTCCTCCTGTTTCAATCACACCTTGAATTCCAGCGTCAAGAAATGTTTTTACAAGAGTTGAAATTGCGTTTTTTATAGCTGTTTGATTCATGGATTTAAATTCAAGATTTTTTGAATTTAAATCTGTCCATAGATTTAATGATGTTTTTTTTAATTTATATTCATTTAAAAAATTTTCATCACTAGTTTTTGTGTTTTGTTCAAGACTTGTGTGAATTGATAATTGTTTTTCACTGTTGTCATTGACACCTGCAATTGTGATAAATTGATTTTCAGAATCATAGAAATAAGGGATTGTTATGTGAGCAAATACCTTCAAATTGTGATAATTACCGACTTCAACAGGTGAACTTTTAAAAATATGTTCACCATCTGTTAATCCTATTTCAACTGGAACAGAATATTGATTTATATTTAATAAATCTTGGGAGAAAGGACTAAAAATATTTAATCCAAAAGAAATTTTATCCATGTTTTTTCATTTTTTATATTAAGCCCATTTTATCGTATACAACTCCGAAATGTTTTTACCTCTCGTTTCAGCTCCACCATAAGAATCAGTTTGGTCATGGGTGCTGAGATCAATCAAGGGAGAAGTTCCGGGTTGTTGCGGCGGAGGGATGAATTTTAAGGTATTCACACTAAATTTTAAAGGATGTGTATGTGCCCTAAAAATATCTTGTTCAACAGTACCAACAGCATCTCCAGAGACAGTTCCACTTCCCAAAGGTGTTCTATTTGCTGCATCAGGATCATTTCCTGAACCATTATCCCAAGCGCGGCTAAAATATCCTCGCATATCAGGTAAAAGAGATCGATTATTTGGTCCGGTTCCAAATCTGCCATTAATTACAGAATTTAATCGTGAGTAATCAGTTGTTAGCTCATAACTTTCATTACAAAGTGATAACTCATTTATTGGAGGTGTTTGAGTTGAAATGTATTGTTTTCTTTCTCCAATATAACCTTCAACCATGCAAGGTAGGTTTGGTAAAGCTATTTCACCAATATTAGCATAAACTTGATAAATATCAATTGTAAAAGAAGCTGAACTTGATTCAAGAGATACAACAAGTTCTGTTGCATTTTCATTAACAACACAATTGATTTCTATTAATTGCTTTTGATTTGCTTCGAAAGTAACGGTTCTAGTTGCGTTTGATACACCATCATTGATTGCTAGGGTTAATGTTGAACTTCCATCTGATGGAGTTGAAACTAATGCAGCGACACTAATTTCTTTTCCTATTAAGGTTCTTTGCCATCTTGGAAATTCATTTAAAGCTTGCGAAAAAATCATTAATGCATTACTACTGCTTTTTACAATTCGACAGCAATTATTCGCTTGATTAAAGGAAATCGAACCACCACTTCCAGTATCGGTATAAACCCAACCATCTGGATGATTGTATGTTATTATAGTTCCAGGTACTTGATTACTATAATTTACAAAATTTGAATTGTAAACAAGATTACGTTGCAACATTGCAAATAAAACCTTGTTTAATTCCGGAGTTAATTCTTGAATAATAGGCTTCATAGTGTTATTGTTTAAAAAAAGACTGTCATTTTAATTTAACAGTCTTTTCTTTATAAATGTTAATCAGAGAATGATTATTCAGCAGCTTGAATTGTCCAAGAGTTGTCTGGATTCAAAATAGCATTCATTGTGTAAATTCCTGGAGGGAAAGCAACATTTGATGCGCTTGTCATTTCTTGAATATTTAAAACTTCACCTTTTGTGTAATTTCCAAAAGCAATCCAGTATTCTGGGTGTGGAGTGAAAGTTAAATTCATATTTGGCTGAGCTTGAACAACAAAAGTACCTGCTCCAGACATTCCAATACCAACAGATGCTTGTTTTAATGGAATTGTAGCATCTTCTTTGATGTACATACTTCCTTGTGGAGTTCCAGCTGTTTGATTTACAAAGTTATAAGCTTTGTCATACGTCAAACCAATTGAATTTGATGTTGATAAATCACATAGTGGAGCTTGAGAAGCTAAGAAATTGATTCCTGGTTTTAACTCTCCTGTTTCTGACCAAACGAAGTTATAATTAATTCTCCAATCAAAGTAACCTGTAGTTTGTGGGTATACATATTTTGTAAACCATGCTAAAGACATTACTCCGTCAACACCAATATTTGCGTCTTGTTGGAATACCATAATTGAACCTGCATTTGTTGAGTTGTTTACAAAATTAATTTTGTATTCTACTCCGTTGTTAGTTTCTGACATAAAAAATGTTTTAAGTTATAATTTAATTAATGTGCACTATGTGCTGTATTTGTTATCATATTAGAATTGTTTCAAATGCTCTTAATTTAATAGGGATAAAACCTCCTGAAGCTTAGCACTTATTGATTTAAATTGTAAAATGATTACAGTACAAATATCAGTAGTATCAAAAAATCAACTTAGGTAGTTTTTACCTGTTTTGATAAATTAAGTATAAATACCTATTCTTTTTTTGACTTAGTTAACTTTAGAATTAAATGATTCTCTAAACTAATGGAAGTTCTTTAAAATCAATAAGTTGATTCTGTAAAGCATAAATAACTAAACCAGCACTGTTTTTTACTCCCGTTTTTGCGAAAATGTTGTTTTTGTGCCCTTCTACTGTTCTAGGTGTAATAAATAATTTAGTTGCAATTTCTTTTGCTGTATTCTGTTGACAAATCATTTGGATTATTTCAATTTCACGATTTGATAAAGATTGTTTTGTTTCAAGTATTGGTTTTGGTGTATTGGTTGGAATTTGTTGACGAATGATATCCAATTGATCGTCCGTTAAGTAATATCCATTTGAATCAACAGTTTCTATAATCTCTACTAATTTTGTTGGTGAAATTCCTTTGGGAATAAAGGCAGCTACTTCGGCTTTCATCATAAATCCAATAAATGTATTGTTGTAATATGATGAAATAATAATTGTTTTTATTTGAGGATAAATGACACGGACTTTCTCTAAAGTTTCTATTCCATTCATTTTTTTCATTTTCATATCAAGTAATAAGATGGATGGAATTTCATCCAGACTTGAGAGGTTTTCTAACAATTCTAATCCATTTTCAGCGATACAAACTACTTTTAAATGATCAAAGTGATGTAAAAATGTTTTTAGTAAATTGACAATTAAAATATCGTCGTCTGCAATTGCTATTGTGATTGGTTTTTTCATTTAGTTTTTATTTTAGATCATAAACAAAAATTAATCTACTGCCTTTATTCTTTTGACTTTTCACACGAAAATTAGCTTTTAAATAATGCGCTCTTAATTCAATGTTTTTAAGTCCTAATCCTTTTTTTACCAAACTAGGATCAAATCCAATTCCATCATCACAAACTAAAATTTTAAGTGAAGGATTTGAGTTTTTAATATAAATTGAAACTTGAGTACACTTTGAATGTTTCAAACAATTCATAATCCATTCTTGAAGAATTCTAATTAGTTGAATTTTAGCATCATCTGAAAGATTTAAATTATCGAGAAAATTAGCTTTTAAGTCAATATTTAATGTTGACTTAAAGGGTGAAATCAAATTTGTAATTAATTCTATTAAACTATATTCATGAATCATAGGCGGAGCAATGTCATGAGAGATACGTCTTGCTGTTTGAATACTTTCTTGTAGGAGTTGTTCAGCAGAGTTCAAGTTTTTATAGATTGAAAGGGTCATTTGCATGGAAACTAATTGACCTATTAGTTGATCATGGATATCAGCTGCAATTCGTTCTCTTTCCCTTTCTTGTGTAGTTAATGCATTCGATATTAAATCATTTTGATGTTTGATTTTCAATTCTGCTTAATCAATTTTTACTTTTATTAAACGTTTATAACTCAATTTTACGATATAAAGAAAAACTATAACAAAAACGAGAATAAAT